>NZ_JBEXOS010000062.1:0-49833 GCF_040611655.1 Streptomyces sp. NPDC006552 | reverse complement strand
CGCCCCACCCAAACCCCCCCCCCCCCGGGGGCCGACCGGGTAGGGGGGGGGGGGGGCCCCCCCCCCCCCCCCCACTCCCCGCATCCATGAGACGCCGCTGCGCCGGACCAGCCACACGCCGACCAGCGCGTCAGCGAACACCTCGGACCCGCTCCACGCCGATCAGCACGTCACGAACGCCTTGAATCCGCTCCGCGCCGATCAGCGCGTCACGAACCCCTCGGACCAGCTCCGCGCCGATCAGTCCGTCCACGAACACCACGGGCCAGCCACTCGCCGGTCAGGGCGTCCACGAACACCTCGGATCCGCTCCGCGCGGATCAGCCCGTCCACGAACACCCCGGACCAGCACCCGCCGGTCAGCGCGTCCACGAACCCCCGGACCGCTACACGCCGATCAGCGCGTCCATGAACTCTCCGGACCAGCCACACGCCGACCAGCGCGTCCACGAACGCCTCCGACCAGCCACTCGCCGATCAGCGCATCCGCGAACCCCCGGACCCGCTACTCCCCGATCAGCGCATCCACGAACGCCTCGGGCTCGAACGGCGCCAGGTCGTCCGCCCCTTCCCCGAGACCGATGAGCTTCACCGGCACGCCCAGCTCGCGCTGGACGGCGATGACGATGCCACCCTTGGCCGTGCCGTCGAGCTTGGTCAGCACGATGCCGGTGATGTCGACGACCTCGGCGAAGACCCGGGCCTGCACCAGCCCGTTCTGCCCGGTCGTGGCGTCGAGCACCAGCAGCACCTCGTCGAGCGGGGCGTGCTTCTCCACGACGCGCTTGACCTTGCCCAGCTCGTCCATCAGACCGGTCTTGGTGTGCAGCCGGCCCGCGGTGTCGATGAGCACGACGTCCGCGCCCGCCGCGATGCCTTCCTTCACGGCGTCGAAGGCGATGGACGCCGGGTCGCCGCCCTCGGGGCCGCGCACCGTGCGCGCGCCGACCCGCTCGCCCCACGTCTGCAGCTGGTCGGCGGCGGCGGCGCGGAAGGTGTCGGCGGCGCCGAGCATGACGTTCTTGCCGTCGGCGACCAGCACGCGCGCGAGCTTGCCGGTGGTGGTGGTCTTGCCCGTGCCGTTGACCCCGACGACCATCACGATGCCCGGGGTGGCGCCACCGATGTTCCCGTCCGTCTTCACGGTCCGGTCGAACTCGGGGACGAGCAGCGCGAGGAGCTCCTCGCGCAGCAGTGCGCGCAGTTCGTCCGGCGTGCGGGTGCCGAGCACCCGCACGCGCTCACGCAGCCGCTCGACCAGCTCCTGGGTGGGCTGCACACCGACGTCGGCGGTGAGCAGCGTGTCCTCGATCTCCTCCCAGGTGTCCTCGTCGAGGTGCTCGCGGGACAGGAGCGTGAGCAACCCCTTCCCCAGCGCGTTCTGTGACCGGGAGAGCCGGGTGCGCAGCCGCACCAGGCGGCCCGCGGCCGGCTCGGGAACCTCTACCTCGGGAGCCGCCGGCGGCTGTTCGGTGGCCGGTTCGGCGACCGGGAGGTCGACCTCCTCGATCGTGCGCCGCGCTTCGTCGCGGGGCGTCTCGGCCTCGTCGCCGACGTGCGGCTCGGTGGGCGGGGCGGCGGTGATGTCGGGCGCCGAGGGGGGCGGGGGCGGCAGCTGCTTCTTCTTGCGGCTGCCGACCACGAGCCCGCCGAGCGCGCCGATCACGACCACGGCGATGACTACAGCAAGGATGACGATGTCCATAACCCGTCCAGTATCAGCCATGGGGCCTCTGCGGCGCCGCTCTCGTCGCATCCTCCAAAGGACAAACGTCACCGCAGGGTATTACTCGGACTAAACTACGATGGTAGAGGTCGCATCAACGCGCGTAGAGTCCCTCGCGATCCCTCACTCCGCCCCACCCCCACAGAGGCACGGAACCCCACCGCATGAGCAAGACCGCCGCATCCGAAGGCGCCCTGGAGACACGCGGCATCGAGCCCGTCCCCGATGCCGAGCGCACCGCCAAGACCCGTGAGCTGTTCCCGACGTGGGTCGCGGCCAACATCAGCGTGCTGCTGCTGACGATGGGCGCGAGCCTCGTCGTGGCGTACAAGCTCAACTTCTGGCAGGCCCTGGTCGTCGCGATCGCGGCGCCGATGGTCTCGTACGGTCTCGTGGGCCTCATCGGTATCGCGGGCAAGCGCGGCGGCGCCCCCGGCATGGCGCTGTCCCGTGCGGTCTTCGGTCAGCGCGGCAACCTGCTGCCCGGCTCGCTGATCTGGGTGGCCCGCTGGGGCTGGGAGACGATCAACGCGGTGACCGGCGCGTACGCCGTGCTGACCGTCCTGGACATCGTCTTCGGGGTACGGCAGAACGACTTCCTGGTGATCGTGACCCTGCTCTGCTTCGTGGTCGCCACGTTCGCGATCTCGGGCCTCGGTATCAACGTCGTGCAGAAGTGCAACAAGTACGCGACGTATCTCTTCGGCCTCTTCTCGGTCATGGTGCTGATCTATCTGATCGTCGACACCGACTGGTCGGAGGTCTTCGGCCGGCCCGCGGGCCAGACGTCCCTGATGGTCGCCGGCATCGGCATGATCGCCGCGGGCGGCGTCAGCTGGATCCCGTCCTCCCCCGACTTCACCCGCTACCTGCCGCGCACCGCCTCCTCCGCGGCGATCGTGCGCAACTCGGTCGGCGGCGCCGGCATCGTCGTCCTGCCGATGGTCCTGATGGGCGCCGTCATGGCGGTCTCCACCCCCGACCTGGCCTCGGCCGCCGACCCGGTCTCCTTCCTCGGCGAGATCCTGCCGATGTGGATCGCGGTGCCGTACCTGCTGATCGCGCTGGTCGGCATGGTGCTGATCAACGCCATGTCGATGTACTCGGCCGGCTTCACCGCGCAGACGCTCGGCTTCAAGATCCCGCGCCACTGGGCCGTCTCGGTGAACGCGGTGATCTCGCTGATCTTCGGCGGCATCCTGATGCTGGTGGCGACGAGCTTCATGGGCTCATTCATCGCCTTCCTGTCGCTGCTCGCCGTCGCCTTCTCGGCCTGGGTCGGCGTCTTCGGCGCGGACATGTTCACGCGCACGCACTACGACCCCGCGGCGCTCGTCGACACGGGCCGCACCAGCGCGTACTGGTACCGGGGCGGCTTCTCCCCCGCGGCCGTCATCGCCTGGGCCGTCGGCCTGGTCGCGGGCCTGATGTTCACGACGTCCGACTGGTTCACGGGGCCGTTCGCCACGAACAACTTCGTCGGTGAGTACGGTCTCGGCTGGGTCGTCACGATCGTCGTCTCCGGCCTGCTGTACCTGGCGCTGCCGAAGCCCGCGGACACCACCACGGCCGCGGACGCGAGCCGGCAGCCCGCACCCCTGGCCGTCTGACGCCCCGTCAGCTACCGTCCCCCTTCACCGAGCCCGGCCCGCGTGAAGGGGGACTTCTCGATGCCCGTCTCCGTCGTACGGTTCAATCTGGTCGACCCCGCCGCCACCCCGGAGTCGCTCAGCGCCCGCTACCGGGCGGCGGTCGAGATGGCGGCGTACGCCGATGACCGGGGCATCGACACCGTGCAGACGGAGGAGCACCACGGTGTCGCCGACAACTGGCTGCCCTCGCCGTTCACCTTCGCCGGCGCGGTCTTCGGCGCCACGCGCCGCATCGCCGTCACGGTCTCCGCGATCATCGGACCGCTGCACGACCCGCTGCGCCTCGCCGAGGACATCGCCGTCCTGGACCTGCTGAGCGGCGGCCGGCTGGTGACGGTGGCCGGGATCGGTTACCGGCCGCAGGAGTACGCGCAGTTCGGCGTGGAGTGGTCCCGGCGCGGCCGGCTCCAGGACGAGCTGCTGGAGACGCTGCTGACGGCCTGGTCCGGCGAGGAGTTCACCTTCCGCGGGCGGCAGGTGCGCGTCACGCCCCGGCCGTTCACCCGGCCGCATCCGCTGCTGCTCGTCGGCGGCTCCTCGCAGGCGGCCGCGGGCCGGGCGGCCCGGCTCGGCCTGCCGTTCTTCCCGAGCGCGCATCTGCCGCGGCTTGAGGCGTACTACAAGGAGCGGCTCGCCGAGTACGGGACCGAGGGCTGGACCATGATGCCCGCGGAGACGACCGCGCTGCTGCATCTGTCGGAGGACCCGGACCGCGCCTGGGCCGAGCACGGGGCGCACTTCCTGCACGAGGCGCGGACCTACGCCTCCTGGCAGTCGGCGGACATCCGCTCCGCCGTGAAGTCGGCGGCGACCACGGTCGAGGAGCTGCGCGCCGAGGGCGTCTACCGCATCCTCACGCCCGAGGAGTGCGTGGCGCTGGGCGGTGAGAGCTACGTGCTGCATCCGCTGTCGGGCGGTATGCCGCTCGACGAGGGGTGGCGCAGCCTGCGTCTGTTCTGCGAAAACGTACTGCCCCGGCTCAAGGAGTGAGCCGGGGCGGTGACGTGTACGGGGAGATGGCAGCGGGGACTTGGTCCATCTCCCCGGGTCTCGCGGGGAGCGGGCGGGTCAGCCCATCTCCTCCAGGGACTTGCCCTTGGTCTCCTTCACGAACTTCAGCACGAACGGGATGGAGATCGCGGCGAAGGCACCGTAGATGATGTACGAGCCGCTCAGGCTCCACTCCGACATGCTCGGGAAGGTCTTGGTGATGGCGAAGTTGGCCAGCCACTGGGCCGAGGCCGCCACACCGAGCGCCGCGGCGCGCAGCCGGTTCGGGAAGATCTCGCCGAGCAGCACCCAGACCACCACGCCCCAGGACAGGGCGAAGAAGAGGACGAAGGCGTTGGCGGCGATGATCGCGGTCAGGCCCTGCGCGTTCGGCAGCGAGACGTTGTCGCCGGTGCCGGTCCGGTAGGAGAAGGCCCAGGCGGCGGTGAACAGGGCGGCGGCCATACCGGTGGAACCGATGATCGCGAGCGGCTTGCGGCCGATGCGGTCGACGAAGACCATCGCGATGACCGTACCGATGATGTTCACGATCGACGTCTCGAACGAGTACAGGAACGAGCTGGAGGGGTCCTTGCCGACGGACTGCCACAGCTGGTTCGAGTAGTAGAAGATCACGTTGATGCCGACGAGCTGCTGGAAGATCGACAGGAAGATGCCGATCCAGACGATCGGCAGGAAGCCGAACTTGCCGCCGAGCAGGTCCTTGAAGGAGGACTTGTGCTCACGGCGGATGCCGTGCTCGATCTCATCGACACGGGCGTCGGTGTCGACACCGGTGCCCTCCACCTCGGCGAGGACCTTCTTGGCCTGCTCGCGGCGGCCGACGGAGATCAGGAAGCGCGGCGACTCGGGGATCGCGAAGGAGAGCAGCCCGTAGAGCAGGGCAGGGATGACCATGACGCCGAGCATCCACTGCCAGGCCTCCAGGCCGCCCAGCTTGCCGCGCTGGTCGCCGTCGGCCATGTTCAGGATGCCCCAGTTGACGAGCTGGGAGACGGCGATGCCGATGACGATGGCGGCCTGCTGGAACGAGGCGAGCCGGCCGCGGTACGCGGGCGGGGCCACCTCGGCGATGTAGGCCGGGCCGATCACCGAGGCCATGCCGATGCCGAGGCCACCGATGACGCGCCACATCGTCAGGTCCCAGGCCGCGAACGGCAGGGAGGAGCCGACGGCGCTGATCGCGAAGAGGAGCGCGGCGATCTGCATGCAGCGGATGCGGCCGATGCGGTCGGCGATGCGTCCGGCGATGGCGGCGCCGACGGCGCAGCCGAGCAGCGCGGACGCGATGATCCAGCCCAGGGTGTCGGCGCTGACGTCGAACCTGTGCTGGATGGCGACCGTCGCGCCGTTGATCACGGAACTGTCGTAGCCGAACAGGAAGCCACCCATCGCGGCCGCGGCCGTGATGAAGATGACGTGCCCGAGGTGATCGGGCTGGGCGTTTCTGGCTCCTGGCGAAGGTGCCTCAGTGCTGGTCACGTGTACTCCTCGGGCCACCGGCCTCGCTGCCGGGGGTGGGGGCGAGCCCTTCCAGTGGCGCACAACTGCACGCCGCCCACCACCTGAAGGTAAAAGCAACGTTGCAGAGACTATGCCTTCAAGTTTCGAAGTCAATAGTTGGTCTGCTGTGAGTTTTCCGGCATGGAAGGGATTGTTGAGTTCAAGACTTGAAGATCACATGAAGGCAAGGAGCCGCGGGGAACCGACCGGACTAGCGCAGCCGCTGGCTGATCACCTTCGAGACCCCGTCGCCCTGCATGGAGACCCCGTACAGCGCGTCGGCGACCTCCATCGTGCGCTTCTGGTGCGTGATCACGATGAGCTGCGAGGCCTCCTGCAACTCCTGCATGATGCGGATGAGGCGCTGCAGATTCGTGTCGTCCAGAGCGGCCTCGACCTCGTCCATCACGTAGAACGGACTGGGCCGCGCCTTGAAGATGGAGACCAGCAGGGCCACCGCGGTCAGCGAGCGCTCGCCGCCCGAGAGCAGGCTCAGCCGCTTGACCTTCTTGCCCGGCGGCCGGGCCTCGACGTCCACGCCCGTGGTGAGCATGTTGTCGGGATCGGTCAGGATCAGCCGCCCCTCACCGCCCGGGAACAAGCGGCCGAAGACGCCCTCGAACTCGCGCGCCGTGTCGCGGTATGCCTCGGTGAAGACCTGCTCGACCCGCTCGTCCACCTCCTTCACCACCTGAAGGAGGTCGATACGGGTCTTCTTCAGATCCTCCAGCTGCTCACTGAGGAACTTGTGGCGCTCTTCCAACGCCGCGAACTCCTCCAGGGCCAGTGGATTGACCTTCCCGAGCTGCTGGTACGCGCGCTCCGCGGACTTGAGCCGCTTCTCCTGCTCCGAACGGACGAAGGGCCGCGGCAGATTGCGCGGATGCTCCGGGTCCTCCGGCAGCTCCTCGCCCTCGGCGGGGAGCGAGGGCGGCACGGGCTGAGCCGGACCGTAGTCCGCGACAAGCCCGGCCGGCTCGACACCGAGTTCCTCCAGCGCCTTGGTCTCCAGCTGCTCGATCCGCAGCCGCTTCTCGGCTCCTAGTACCTCGCCTCGGTGAACTGAATCAGTGAGTTTGTCGAGCTCGGCCTTGAGGTCGCGGCCGCGGGCCCGCTCGGCGACGAGTTCCCGCTCCCGTTCGGCCTTGGCCCGCTCCGCCAGGGTCCGCTCCTGGTCGGCCCGGGTGACGGAGACCTCGACGTGGGCGAGGAGCTGGCGGGCGCCGGCCGCGACCGCCCCGGCGACCGCGGCCTCGTACCGCAGACGGGTGCGCAGGCGCTCGGCACGCGCGCGTGCCTCGCGTTCGGCGCAGGCGGCCCGGTCGAGCGAGTCGGCCCGGCCCGCCAGCCCCTTCACCCGCTCCTCGTGCGTACGCACCTGGAGCCGGGCCTCCATCTCCGTCTGCCGTGCGTTGGCGCCGTCCGCGGAGAGCCGGTCCCGCACCGAGGTGTCCGGTTCCTCGTCCCCCACCCCGTCAGGGGTCTGCTCCTCGGCCACCGCGAGCCGTTCCGCCAGCTCCGCCACGTCCAGGAGCGCCTGCTCCAGCGCGTCCTGCGCCTTGGCCGCGGCGGCGGCGCCGCGCTCGGCCTCCCCAGCGGCGCCGCGGGCCTGACCGGCGAGCCGCCCGAGCTGCTGGGCGCGGCCCGAGCGTTCCCGCTCGATGGCGCGCTGGCGCTGCCCCAGCTCCTCGACGAGCCCGGTGCACTCGGTGCGCCGCTCGGCCGCCGCGCGCTGCGCCTCGGCCAACTCCTCACACTGTGCGCCCAGTTGTTCGAGTTCGGCGGCGGCCTGGTCGACGGAGGCCCGCACTTCGAGCAGGCTCGGGGCCCCGGCGGACCCGCCCTGTGCGAAGTGCGCCCCGAGCAGGTCGCCTTCGGCGGTCACCGCGGTCAGCTCGGGCCGCGCGTAGACCAGGTCCTCGGCGTCCTCCAGGGTGCCCACGACCACGATGCCGTGCAGCAGCCGGCGCACGGCGGGCATCAGCTCGGCGGGGCCGCGGACCAGTTCGGCGGCGGTGGGGGGCGTCTGCCCGGCGAGCGGCCCGGCCGGGTGCTCGGCGGGGGACGGCGCGCCCGGGTCCCCGGCCAGGAGCAGCGCGGCGCGCCCCGCGTCCTGCTTGCGCAGCAGCCGGATCGCCTCAGCGGCCGCGGCGGGTGTGGCCACGGCGATCGCGTCGGCGGCGGCGCCGAACGCCGCGGCGACCGGCACCTCGAACCCCGGCGCCACCGTCAGCAGCTCGGCGGCCGGCCCCAGGACCCCGGTCAGCCGCTCCCGCGCCGACAGCAGCGCCCCCGTGCCGTCCTTGCGGCGCAGGCCGAGCGCGAGCGCCTCGTGCCGCGCGGCGACCGCGGCCCGCTTGCGCTCCGCGGAGGTGGCCGCCTCCCGGGCCGCGGAGAGCGCGGACTCGGCGCCGGCGAGCGCGGCCTTGGCACCTTCGAGTCGCGTCGTGAGTTCTTCGTCGCCGGCGTCGAGCCCGTCGACCTCGGCCCGGAGCTGCTCGTACTCCTCCTGCGCGGCGACGGCCCGCTGCCGCGCCTCGTCCCGGGCGGCGGCGAGCCGGTCGATCTCCGCCTGCGCGGAACCGGCCCGCGACCGCGCGGCGTTGACCTGGCCCTGGAGCCGGGCGAGGCCTTCCCTGCGGTCGGCGACGGCGCGGGCCACGTCCCGCAGGCGCCGCTCCTCGACCGCCAGCTCGCGCTCCAGTTCGCTGCGGTGCGCGATCGTCTCGTCCAGGGCGACCTGGGCGGCTTCGAGCGCCGCCGCCAGCTCGGCCTCCTGCTCCCGCACCCGGGCGGCCTCGCGCTCCAGGTCCTCGGGGTCCCGGCCGCGCCGCTCCTCGACCGGCGCGGAGGTGGCGCTCTTGACGCGGGCGTCGGCCAGCGAGATCGTGCCGCGCACCCGCTCGGCCAGCTGCGACAGCTCGTACCAGCTCTGCTGCGCCCGCTGCAGCCGGGGCGACAGCTGCCGCACCTGGTCCTCCAGCCGTCCCTCGGCCAGCAGCGCCTTCTTCAGCTCCTCCTCGGCCGCTTCCTTGCGCTGCTTCAGCTCGGCCTCGTCGGCGACCTCGGCGCTGAGCGCCTCCTGGAGCCGGACGAGGTCGTCGGCGAGCAGCCGCAGCCGCGCGTCGCGCAGGTCGGCCTGGATGACGGCGGCCCGGCGGGCGACGGCTGCCTGGCGGCCCAGCGGCTTCAACTGCCGGCGCAGTTCGTCGGTCAGGTCCTGCACGCGCGCGAGGTTGGCCTGCATCGCGTCCAGCTTCCGCAGCGCCTTCTCCTTGCGCTTGCGGTGCTTGAGGACGCCCGCGGCCTCCTCGATGAAGGCGCGGCGGCCCATGGGGTCGGCGTGCAGGACCCCGTCGAGCTGGCCCTGTCCGACGATGACGTGCATCTCGCGGCCGATGCCGGAGTCGGACAGCAGGTCCTGGATGTCGAGCAGCCGGCAGGTGTCGCCGTTGATCTGGTACTCGCTGCCGCCGTTGCGGAACATGATCCGCGCGATGGTGACCTCGGCGTACTCGATGGGCAGCGCGCCGTCGGAGTTGTCGATGGTGAGCGACACCTCGGCACGGCCCAGCGGGGCACGCCCGGTGGTGCCGGCGAAGATGACGTCCTCCATCTTGCCGCCGCGCAGCGACTTGGCTCCCTGTTCGCCCATGACCCAGCTCAGGGCGTCCACGACATTGGACTTGCCCGACCCGTTGGGCCCCACGACGCAGGTGATGCCCGGCTCGAACCGCAGCGTGGTGGCGGAGGCGAACGATTTGAACCCGCGCAGGGTCAGAGCCTTGAGGTGCACGCCGTCGGACTCTACCGGGCACCCCTGTCTCACTCCATGAACCCACGGTTTCGCCGGAGAAGGCGCAGGGCACATCAGACGGTGAGGCGGCGCTGCGGCACAAAGGCTCTGCGGGGGAGCGCGGAGGGGACCGAGGAAGCATGAAAGAAGGGACGCCGAAGCGTCCCTTGCGTTTTCAGTCAAGCGGCTGTACGAGCAGCCTGCTCACGCGCGTCGCTGGGCGTGATCAGGTGAGCGCCGGCTCCGCCTGGGGTACGTCGATGCTCTCCATGAGAGAGTCGCGAGAAGCGGCAGCCGCGAGCGTGTCGTTCTCGGCCTGGATCCGACCAAGCTCGGATTCGAGGTCCTGAACGCGCTGCTGGAGCCGTCGCATCTCGGCGAGGAGTCGCGGGTCGCTGCCGCCGACGTAACCGAGAAGCGCCTTTGCCATGATGAAGGGTCCTCCACACTGAGTGACCGACCGAAGCGGTGTGGGTCGTATGGGAATCGCACCCGCGGTGCTTGGCACTCGTCGTGCTGTGGTGCTGTTCCTCCATGCCAAACAGCTAAGGTGCGCGGGGATTCCAGAGTCTCACCAAAAAGTTTGACGGTCAACACGATCACGCCCCGTATTGGCGGGCGACCCGGGGGCTTCGCACCGTGTATCGACCGGTGCGGCCTGACCTTCGGGGCCCTGGGGGTGTGGTGATCTTCCGTTTCCGGGGAGCCTGCCATGAGAGCCGCGTCTTGGCAACCACCAGGGCGTTCTTGCCCGGAGCGGTGGCCCGCGGCGCCGCTGGGCCGGCTCACCCGGCCTCGCCTGCGCCGATGGTTCAGCGGATGGCGAACCCCTCGTAGCCGCCCCGGGGTGTGTCCCAGATCTCCGTCACTCCGTCGACGCGCCCGGGTGTGTCGTCGCCATGGAGCCAGTCGAGGAGTTGCCGGCACGCCGGCTCAGGCCCCTCGGCGACCACCTGGACGCGGCCGTCCTCCAGATTGAGAGCAAAACCACACAGGCCGCCGATCTCCATGGCTCGCGCACGCGTGAACCACCGAAAACCCACACGTTGGACGCGTCCCCGCACCCACGCGGTCAGCCGCACGTCTTCGTTCATGCGTGCACGCTAACCGGCCGATCGCACACGAAGCACTTCGCCCCCATGCGCCTTGCGGTACCGTCGCCCACCAACTGAGCCTCACCCGTACGGGTGAGTCGCATGGGACGACCGCGAGGACGAGGAAGGCCATACATGGGACGCCACCGACGCTCCGACGCCGGCCGCGCCACGGACACCCCGGAGAGCCGCTCTCCCGGGCCGTACGACGTCCCGGGGGCGTACCAGGGGACGTACAGCGCGGGGCGGGCGGACGCGTACCCGGCGTCGTACCTGTCGGGCGACCGGCACCAGTACGCCGCCGAGCCGGCCGACGACTCCGCGCGCGCCCACTCCGCGCAGAGGCCGTACGACTCGTACGACTACGACCCGTACGCCACATCCGCCTCGTACGACCCCCGCGCGTCACACGGCCCCTCCACCCCGTACGCCTCCTCTGAGCCCTACGCCCCGTACGGCGCGCACGCTCCGGGCTCCCCCGGTAGCTCGGAGGCCCCGGACTCCACTCCCTTCCCGGACCTCTCGGCCTTCCTGGACGACGACGCGACCGTGACGGCCGTGTACGGGTCCATATCCTCGGCCGGGGGCGCGGGTCAGGAGCCGCACGGCCGTTCCCATCGGCGCAAGAAGCGCGGCGGTGTCCCCGTCCGTACCGGGCTGATCGGTGTCTCCGCCGCCGTCGCCATGGGCGCGGTCGCGGTGGCCTCCGGGCTCATACCGGGGGCCGACACCTATAAGTTCGGCGGCGACCACGACGGGAACACGGTGCAGGCCGCCGGTTCTCCCTCCGTGGCGGCGCAGGGCGGCACGGTCGACGAGCGCGCCCCGTCGGCCGCGAGCCGCACCACCGAGCGCGCCGCACCGTCCGTCTCGCCCTCGAAGTCCGCGGCAGGCAGTCCGTCCGCCGCTCCCTCCAAGAAGCCGGCGCCGTCCACGACCGCCGCCGGCGCCGACGCCTCGCAGAAGAAGAGCGCGAGCCCCTCGACCGCGGCTCCCCAGAAGACGCGGGCGCCTCGCACCACGGCGCCGGCCTCCTCCGCAAGCACGACCGCGGCTCAGGTGGTGAACCTCGTCAACCAGGAGCGGGCCAAGGTGGGCTGCTCCCCCGTGACCGCCGACGGCGACCTCGCGGCGCTGGCGACCACGTTCAGCGAGGACATGGCCGCGCGGGGCTTCTTCGACCACACGGACCCGGACGGCGCGACCCCCTGGGACCGCGCCGAGAAGGCCGGCATCAGCAATCTCGGCGGCGAGAACATCGCCCGCGGCCAGGCCACCGCCCAGTCCGTGATGGAGGCGTGGATGAACAGCCCCGGCCACAAGGCGAACATCCTCAACTGCGACTACAAGACCCTCGGGGTCGGCGTGCACTTCGGCTCGGGCGGCCCGTGGTGGACGCAGGACTTCGGCTTCTGAGAACCGGCGCCGCCGCGTCCTGAGCGAGCGCTCTCCCCTGGGCAGCGCCACCCGCTGGAGTGCGCTGTGCCGGAGTACCCTCGGCGTATGGACAGCACCGGTCTCGCCTTCGACGTCTTCTCCAAGGCGTGCCCCTCGCGCGGCACGCTGGAGCACGTCACGGGCCGCTGGGGCGCGCTCACGCTCGGGGCGCTGTCCGAGGGCTCGCTCCGCTTCAACGAACTGCGCCGCCGGGTGGACGGGGTGAGCGAGAAGATGCTCTCGCAGACCCTGCACGCGCTGGAGCGCGACGGCCTGGTCCACCGCGAGGCGCAGCCCACGAACCCGCCGCGCGTGGACTACGAGCTGACGCCCCTCGGCCGGGACGTGACCGGGCGGCTGCTGGCCCTCATCCACCTCCTGGAGGGACGGATGGACGAGGTCCTGGTCGCGCGCGAGCGCTACGACGCGGCGCGCGGGGCCCGCTGACAGCGCGGGCAGAAGTAGCTCGACCGGTTCATCCAGGCCCGGCGCCGCATCGGCGTCGCGCACCGCCGGCACGGTTCGCCCTCGCGCCCGTACGCGTCCAGGGACCGGTCGAAGTAGCCCGACTCCCCGTTCACGTTCACGTAGAGCGAGTCGAAGCTCGTGCCGCCCACCGCGAGCGCCGCGTTCATCACGTCCCGCACGTGTCCCAGGAGTTCGGTGGTGCGCGGGCGCGTGAGCCCGGCGGTGGGGCGCTCGTAGTGCAGCCGCGCGCGCCAGAGCGCCTCGTCCGCGTAGATGTTGCCGACGCCGCTGATGAGTGACTGGTCGAGCAGGGCGCGCTTGATGGTGGTGCGCTTGCGGCGCAGCGCCTCGTGGAAGGCGGCGTCGTCGAAGAGCGGATCCAGCGGGTCGCGGGCGATGTGCGCGATGACGTCGGGCAGCCCGTCCGCACTGTGCGCGGCGGTCTCGTGCAGCGACAGGCCGCCGAAGGTGCGCTGGTCGACGAAGCGGAGTTCGGTGGCGAGGTCGTCCGCGAACCGCACGCGGATGCGCAGGTGCTTCTCGTCCGGGGCGGCCTGCGGCTGGACCAGGAGCTGGCCGCTCATGCCGAGGTGCGCGAGCACGGACATGTGCGCCGTCTCCAGCGGGAGCCACAGGTACTTGCCGCGACGACTCGGCTCCCCGATCCGCTGGCCCCGCAGGCGGGCCGCGAAGTCGTCGCCGCCCGCGAGGTGGCGGCGGACGGAGCGGGGGTGCAGGACCTCGGCGTCGGCGACGGTCCGGTGCGCCACCCAGCGGGCGAGCCCGCGCCGGACGACCTCGACCTCGGGCAACTCTGGCACAGGAACCTCCGGAAAGGGACTGGGGCGAATCGTGCCCCGCAGGGGGCGCGGGGAACTGCGCGACCAGCCCCCACCAGGCCGCACATACAACACGACGCCGGGGCCGGCCCGCAAAAAAACGCCCGCCCCCACCGGTCGGAACCGTGCGGGGGCGGGCGCAGGAAGCGCAGCGATCAGACGCCGGGCGCGGTGTCGGCCACCGCGGGGTCGGCGGCCACGGCCGAAGCCGTCGCCTCGGCCCGCTCGTCCGCGGCGGCGCGAATCGCACGCCACGCGGACTCTGCGGCCTGCTGCTCCGCTTCCTTCTTGCTGCGGCCGGTGCCGGTGCCGTACGAGACGCCTCCGACGCGGGCGGCAGCAGTGAAGGTCTTCTCGTGATCGGGGCCGGTCTCGGTGACCAGGTACTCGGGGACACCGAGCCCTTCGGTCGCCGTGAGCTCCTGGAGACTGGTCTTCCAGTCCAGGCCAGCTCCGAGGTTCGAGGACTTCTCGATCAGCGGGTCGAACAACCGGTGTACCAGCTCACCGGCCACATCCAGCCCCTGGTCCAGATAGACCGCGCCGATCACCGCTTCCAGGGTGTCGGCCAGAATCGACGCCTTGTCCCGGCCGCCCGTGCCTTCCTCGCCCCGGCCGAGCCGGATGAAGGAGCCCAGGTCGAGCCCGCGGCTGACCTCCGCCAGTGCACGCGAATTGACCACCGCGGCCCGCAACTTGGCCAGCTGGCCTTCGGGCAGGTCGGGGTGGGTGCGGTAGAGCGTGTCGGTGACCACGAGACCGAGCACGGAGTCCCCGAGGAACTCCAGCCGCTCGTTCGTGGGCAGTCCGCCGTTCTCGTACGCGTACGAGCGATGCGTCAGCGCACGCACCAGAAGGGCGGACTCGAGCTTGTACCCGAGCCGCCCTTCCAGAAGCGTGTGGGACGAGGCTGTGGTGTCGGCCTTTTTCTTGGCGTCATCCGCCGGTTTATGGCTAGCCACTGTGCCTCTCACCAGCCGCTCAGACCTCGAGAACCTGGCGCTTGTTGTAGGTGCCACAAGCGGGGCACGCGATGTGCTGCAGCTTGGGCTCCTGGCAACGCTCACACGAAACCAGGGTGGGGACCGCAGCCTTCCACTGCGACCGGCGGTGGCGCGTGTTGCTGCGCGACATCTTCCGCTTCGGAACAGCCACGGCTACTTCTCCTGCTTCTCGTCGACGCCCGCTTGCGCTTCGGCGCCGCTCATCTCGTCCTTCTCGCCGTCCTGGATGGATCCAGCGAGTCCCTGCAAAGCCGCCCAACGGATGTCGACGGCGTCGTGATGATGTCCCGGTTCGTCCGCGAGCCGTACTCCGCACTCGGAGCACAGTCCCTCGCAGTCGTCCTGGCACACCGGCTGCATCGGCAGTGCGAGCACCACCGCATCACGCAGCACGGGTTCGAGGTCGAACAAGCCGTCCTCGAGAAAGAGCCTGTCCTCGTCCTCTGGGGATTCCCCGGCGTCGTCGGCCGGCTCCGTGCGGACACGGCCCCGGTCGTCGGCGTCAGGGTACGAGAACATCTCCTGGAAGTCCGCATCGGCCTCAAGACCGATCGGCTCGAGACACCTTACGCACTCCCCCTTCGCCAGTGCACGGGCGGTGCCTGTGACAAGCACCCCTTCCATGACCGACTCCAGTCGGAGCTCGAGCTCCACCGGGGCGCCTTCCGGCACTCCGATGACTCCCTGGATACCCAGATCCGCGGGAGCGTCGATCGTGCGGGACAACCGCTGCATGGCACCAGGACGCCGGCCCAGCTCGTGCGTATCGAACACAAGTGGGTTGCGGTGGTCGAGGCGAGTACTCAGGGCCGTTCCTGCTTTCGATCTTCGAAACTCATGGGGATCGCCACCGCAAGATTTCCGGGCAGCTTGAGATCACACGTGTACGCGCGACCGAAGAACCAGGGTACTGGACCTTTCGCCCACGGCCCAATCCGCTCCCGGTGCCCCCGTGAGCAGGGCGTCAGCGGCCCTGCTCGTACTGGCGCATCTGCTCCAGACTGATCATGCTCGTGTCGAAGAGACTGGTCTCGTCGAGCGCTCCGGCCTGTTCCTGCTGCGGATCGTGGTGCTGCTGGTCCTGGTGCTGCTGCTGGTACCCGTACGGGTCCTGCTGCTGGTACGCCGCGTACGGATCCTGCTGCTGGTATCCGTACGGGTCCTGCTGCTGGTACGCGGCGTACGGGTCCTGCTGGCCGTATCCCTGCTGCTGGTACCCGTACGGGTCCTGCTGGTCCGCGTAGGCGGCGACGGGCTGCTGGGCCGGGATCTGCGGCATCGCGGCGGGCTCGGGCTGCTGCTCCTGGGGCTGCGCGCGGCTCGGGTCCTGGCCGCCGGTGTCGGCGAGTCCTGCCAGGTAGTCGGCGTCGCTGGTGTGCGCCTGGGAGCCGCCGTCGGGGTCCATGGACAGCGCGCCCAGGTCGTCGCTGGCGATCCGGCCGTGCAGCTTCTGCCGGCCCTTGCCGACGGCGTCCAGCGTCTTGGCGAGGACCGCCTCGAACGCGCCCAGCTTGGTGTCCACGTACGCGTCGGCGTCGCGGCGCAGGGTCTCCGGGTCGTGGCTGCGCTCGGGGGCGTCGTCCAGTTCGGGATCCACGTACCCCTGCTCGTCCGCGCCGGGGCCGGTGCCGAGGAGCTTCTCGCGGCCGCGGCCGACGGAGCCGAGGGTCTTGGTGAGCACGACCTCGAAGTTGGCCAGTTTGGAGTCGACGTAGTCGTCGGCCTCCGCGCGGACCTCCTCGGCCTCCTGGCGGGCCTCGGCGAGGATCCGCTCCGCCTCGTTCTGTGAGCGGCGGGCGATCTCGGTGTCGGAGATCAGCGAGCCGCGCTCGGCGTGGGCCGTCTCGATGATCCGGTCGGCCTCCGCACGGGCCTGTTCGACCATCTGTTCGCGGCCGCCGATGAGCTCCTGGGCCTGGGCGAGGGAGCCGGGCAGCGCCTGGCGCACCTCTTCGAGCATGGCGAGCAGATCGGCGCGGTTGACCACGCACGAGGCCGACATGGGCATGGACCGGGCGCTGCCGACCGCGGCGACGATCTCGTCGAGCTTCTTCTGCACGTCCACCGTGTGCTCGCCACTCTCTCGTCTTGTCTCTGTCGTCACTGGGCTGACAGGGGGTGTGGAGACGGACGGGACGACTGTAAGCCCAACTGGCGGGTGGGTGTCACTTCTTGGGGAGGCGCTCGGTCAGTGCCCCGTGCACCCGCGGCGGGACCAGGTGCGATACGTCACCGCCCCAGGC
The DNA here is from genome assembly GCF_040611655.1 of Streptomyces sp. NPDC006552. NCBI lineage: Bacteria > Bacillati > Actinomycetota > Actinomycetes > Kitasatosporales > Streptomycetaceae > Streptomyces > Streptomyces sp. NPDC006552. The sequence continues at coordinate 33,060 of NZ_JBEXOS010000062.1, read as the reverse complement.
CGCCACCTCCTTGACCAGTGAGGAGGACAGGAAGCTGTAGGTGGGGTTGGTGGGGACGAAGAGGGTCTCGACGCCCGAGAGGCCGATGTTCATCTGCGCCATCTGCAGCTCGTAGTCGAAGTCGCTGACGGCGCGCAGGCCCTTCACGATGGCCGGGATGTCGCGCTGCTTGCAGAAGTCGACGAGGAGGCCGTGGAAGGACTCCACCTCCACGTTGCCGAATTCGGCGGTGACCTCGCGGATCAGCTCGATCCGCTCGTCGACCGTGAACAGGCCCTGCTTGGACTGATTGATCATCACCGCGACGTGCACGACGTCGTACAGCTTGGAGGCTCGGGCGATGATGTCGAGGTGGCCGTTGGTGATGGGGTCGAACGACCCGGGACAGACTGCGCGGCGCACGGGAAGTCCCTCGCTCTCCGGTCCGGTCATCGTGCGTCGTCGCACGTGAGGGTGGTGTTCAGGGCGGCGCGACCGTACCAAAACGTGCCCTCGCCGTAGCGACGGGACCGCAGTCCCTCGAAACCGTCGGGCCACCGGAAATCGCCGCCTCTGGTGCTGCGTTCCACGGTGACGAGCGCGTCGTCCGTGAGCCAGCCCTGAGTGCGGAGTGTGAGCAGGATCTCTCGAAGATCGTCGTCCGACACGGCGTACGGGGGGTCGAGAAAGACCAGGTCATAGGGGGTGGCAGGGGGCGCTCCCGCCACGACCTGTTCCGCCTTGCCGGTCCGGGCCTCGGCGCCGGGCAGTCCCAGGGCGCGGATGTTCTCGCGGACGGTGCGGGCCGCGCGGGCGTCGGCCTCGACCAGCAGGGCGTGCGCGGAGCCGCGCGAGAGCGCTTCGAGGCCGACGGCGCCGGAGCCCGCGTACAGGTCGGCGACGCGGGTGCCGTCGAGCGTGCCGAGCAGCGCCTGCCAGGTGGAGAAGAGGCCTTCGCGCGCCCGGTCGGAGGTGGGGCGGGTGCCGTTGCCCGGCGGCACCGCCAGGCGGCGTCCGCCGGCGCGGCCGGCGATCACGCGGGTCATCTCGGTCCTTGTCGGCTCGTCGGCTTGGTCGGGTCTGTGCTCGGCACGGTCACGGCGGCGCACCCGCGCGCGTCCGTGGTGCTGGTGGGGTCCGTCCTGATCAGTGTCTCAAAGGACGGGCCTCTTGCCGTGGCCGGTGCGGGTCACCCCTTGTCACCCCTTGTCGAGGTACTGCTCGCGCTCCTCGTCCAGGAGGGCGTCGAGCGCGGTGCGCAGGCCCGGCAGCCGCTCGAGCCCAGGGTCGGCCGCGACCACTCTGGTGGCCTCCTCCCGCGCCTCCGCGATGATCTCCTCGTCCTCGATGACGGCGAGCATCCGCAGCGAGGACCGCACGCCGGACTGGGCCTGGCCGAGCACGTCGCCCTCCCGGCGCTGCTCCAGGTCGATGCGGGACAGCTCGAACCCGTCGAGCGTGGCGGCGACGGCGCCCAGGCGCGCGCGGGCGGGGCTCGCCTCGGGCATGTCGGTCACCAGGAGGCAGAGACCGGGCGCCGCGCCACGGCCGACGCGGCCGCGCAGCTGGTGGAGCTGGGAGACGCCGAAGCGGTCGGCGTCCATGATCACCATGGCCGTCGCGTTCGGCACGTTCACCCCGACCTCGATGACCGTCGTGGCCACCAGGACGTCGGTCTCGCCCGCGGCGAAGCGGCGCATCACCGCGTCCTTGTCGTCGGGGTGCATCCGGCCGTGCAGCACCTCGACCCTGATGCCCTGGAGCGGCCCGTGCGCCAGCTCCTCGGCGACGGCGAGCACGGCGAGCGGGGGCCGCTTCTCCGCCTCGTCCTCGGCGGACTGCTTCTTGGCCGCGCTCTTGGCGCCCTTCTTGGGCTTCTCGTCCTCGTCGTCGCCGATGCGCGGGCAGACCACGTACGCCTGGTGCCCCTTGCCGACTTCCTCCCGCACGCGCTCCCATGCGCGCGCGAGGAAATGCGGCTTGTCGGCGGCGGGCACCACATGGCTGGCGATCGGGGAGCGGCCGGCCGGGAGCTGGTCGAGGACCGAGGTCTCCAGGTCCCCGAAGACGGTCATGGCCACCGTGCGCGGGATCGGTGTCGCGGTCATCACCAGCAGGTGCGGGGGCTGCTTGCCCTTGGAGCGCAGCGCGTCCCGCTGCTCCACGCCGAACCGGTGCTGCTCGTCCACCACGACCAGCCCCAGGTCGTGGAAGTGCACCTTGTCCTCGATGAGCGCGTGGGTGCCGATGACGACGCCGGCCTCGCCGGTGACGAGGTCGAGCAGCGCCTGCCTGCGCGCGGCGGTGCCCATGGAGCCGGTGAGCAGGACGACCTTGGTGGAGTGCTCGGCGCCGCCCAGCATGCCGCCCTGCGCCAGCTCGCCCATCATCTCGGTGATCGAGCGGTGGTGCTGCTGGGCGAGGACCTCGGTGGGGGCGAGCATGGCGGCCTGCCCGCCCGCGTCGACGACGGCGAGCATGGCGCGCAGCGCGACCATCGTCTTTCCGGAGCCGACCTCGCCTTGGAGGAGCCGGTGCATGGGGTGCTCGGTGGCCAGGTCGTCGAAGATCTCCTTGGATACCTTCTGCTGGCCGTCGGTGAGGGTGAACGGCAGCTTCGCGTCGAAGGCGGTGAGCAGTCCGTCCGGCTTCGCCACGCGCGGGGCCGCGCTCAGCTGTGTGTCGGCGAACCGGCGCCGGGCGAGAGCGACCTGGAGGACGAACGCCTCGTCCCACTTGAGCCGGGCGCGCGCGTCGGCGATGTCGGCCTTGGTGTGCGGCCGGTGGATCTTGAGCAGCGCCTCGGTGAGCGGGACGAGTCCCCGCCCCTCGCGCAGCGACTCGGGCAGCGGGTCGACGGCTTCCTGGGCGCTGGGCAGTACCAGGTCGACGGCCTTGGCGAGCTTCCAGGACTCCAGCTTGGCGGTGGCCGGGTAGATCGGCAGGAGCGCGCCGGCCCAGGAGCCCACGGTCTCGGCGGCCTCTTCGGAGGAGTCCGCGGTGAGCAACTGGTAGGCGGGGTGCGCCAGCTGCATCTTCCGGTTGAAGACCCCGACCTTGCCGGCGAACATCGCGCGGGTGCCCGGCAGCAGGTCCTTGTGGGGCTTGTGGATGCCGCGGCCGAAGAAGACGAGCTGCAGTTCGCCGCTGCCGTCCGTGATGGTGACTTCGAGGCGCTGCCCGCTGCCGCCGTTGAACCGCAGGACGCGGGCGGTCGCGACCTGGGCGACGACCGTGACGTGCTCGTCGAGCGGCAGTTCGGCGAGCCGGGTGAGCTCCCCGCGCTCCGCGTATCTGCGTGGATAGTGGTGGAGCAGGTCGCCGACGGTGTGCAGGCCTAGATGTTCGGCCATCACCTTCGCGGTGGGAGGGCCGAGCACCTTCTTCAGCGGTTCTTCGAGCACGGGCACGAGATCCATTGCACACCACGCCACTGACATTCCCGCGCCGGTCCCGCGAGATCCCCGGAAGGTCCGCCCGTTGCGGGCGCGGCTCGGCAGCCGGCTACTCGACGCCGATCAGCATCGGCGCCGCCCCTCGTCCGCCCCGGTACACCAGGGTGTCGACGGCCAAATAGGTCTCGCGGACGTGCCGCTCCAGGCCGTCCGCGACCTCGTCCGGGATCTCGTCGCCCAGGACGAGGGTGACGAGTTCGCCCCCGGCCGCGAGCATCCGGTCGAGGACGGTGCGGGCGGTGGCGGGGACCTCGGCGCCGATGACGGCCACGTCGCCGTCGATGAGGCCGAGGACGTCACCGGCCTGGCAGATGCCGGCCATCGTCCACGACTGCCGCTCCGCGACGGCCAGTTCGGCGTACCGGGTCGCCCCGGCGGCCGAGGTCATCGCGACGACGTCCTCGTCGAAGCGCCGGTCGGGCTCGTGCACGGCGAGGGCGGCGATGCCCTGCACCGCGGACCGGGTCGGGATGAGCGCCACCCGCACGCCTTCGGAGCGGGCCTGCTCGGCCGCGGCGGCCGCGGTGTGCCGCAGCTCCGCGTCGTTCGGCAGCAGCACCACCTCACGCGCGTGGGCCCGCCGGATCGCCTCGACCAGCTCGCCGCTGGCGGGCGGTTCGCCGGGCCGGTCGGGCACGGTCGTCGCGCCCGCCTGCGCGTACAGGCCCGCGAGCCCGTCGCCCGGCACGACCGCCACGACCGCCCGCTGGGCCGGCTCGCGCGGCGGCGCCGAGGAGCGGGCCGTGTGCGCGTCACCGAGGCCGAAGTGCGTGATGCGGATGCGGTACGGCCGGCCGGCCTCGACGCCCGCCTCCACGGCCGCTCCGGCGTCGTCCACATGCACATGGACGTTCCACAGGCCGTCGCCGCCCACCACGACCAGTGAGTCCCCGAGGGCGTCGAGCCGGCCGCGCAGCCGGGCCACGGCCGCGTCCTCGGCTTCGAGGAGGTAGATGACCTCGAAGGCGGGCCCGGCGGCGTCGGGCTCCTCCGGGCATTCGAGCGCGGACGGGCTCTCCACGCGCGCGTGGGGGGCCGCGCCCCGGGCCCGCGCGGGAGCGGCCCGTCCGGAGACGGCCTCGCTGAGCGCCCCGAGCACCACGACGAGCCCCCGGCCGCCCGCGTCCACGACCCCGGCGCGACCCAGGACCGCGAGCTGCCCAGGGGTCGCGTCGAGCGCGGCGCACGCGCCTTCGTAGGCGGCGCGGACCACGGCGGCGCAGTCACCGTCGGCCGCGGCCGCGGCCTGCGCCGCGGCGGTGGCGACGGTCAGGACGGTGCCTTCCACGGGGTGCGCGACCGCTTCGCGCGCGGACGCGGCGGCCCGGGCCAGCGCGAGCCGCAGGGTGTCCGCGTCCGCTCCGCCATGAGACGCGTCCGCTCCCGCGTGAGACCCGTCACGGTGGCCTGCGTCGGCGAGGACCTGCGCCATGCCCCGCAGGAGTTGCGCGAGGATCGTCCCGGAGTTGCCGCGGGCGCCGAGGAGAGCGCCGTGGGCCATCGCCCGCATCACTTCCGGCAGGGCGGGAACGGCGGGCTCGGGGCCGGCCTGGAGCCCCGCGAAGACCGCCTCGACGGCTTGCTGCGCGGACTCGACGGTCAAGTAGAGGTTGGTGCCGGTGTCTCCGTCCGCGACGGGATACACGTTGATCGCGTCGATCTCCGCGCGGTCGCGGCCGAGCCCCTCCAGCGCCAGTGAGCACCAGGCGCGCACCGCGGCGACGTCGAGGACCTGCGGCACCTGCGCCTCCTTGAGCGGCTGGACTGGCCTCGCAGAGTAGACCCCGCCCGCGGACCGCCGGGGAAGGGGCCCGCTCCGGGCGCCGGGACGGGGGGCCGGGCACCCATGGTAGTTTCGTTGTACCGAAGCAGCCGTTGTATGCTGCTCCGGTTGCCCGATAACCGTCGGGCCACCCCTGGCACCGCCACTCAGATCCTCCGATCCGATTCCGGCATGCCGGGATCAACCGTAAGTGCATCTGAAGTCTTTGGAGTGACCCGTGGCTGCCAACTGCGACGTCTGCGGCAAGGGGCCGGGCTTCGGCAACAACATTTCGCACTCGCACCGCCGTACGTCCCGTCGCTGGAACCCGAACATCCAGCGTGTGCGTGCAGTGGTCGGTCGGACGCCGAAGCGGCTCAACGTCTGCACCTCGTGCATCAAGGCCGGCAAGGTCTCGCGCTGACGTCTCGTGTAGCGCGGCCACCTCGCTGGTTGCTTGAAAGAGCCGGTCCCCTCGGGGGCCGGCTCTTTTTCTCTGTCCGCATCCGGCCGAAGCCGAAAGACTACGGCGCGTCCGCACCTCCGGCCGGCCTGAACCTCCAGCCGTGATCCACCGGTCCGATCCCGCCGCCGAGGGCGAACCCGGCGGCGATCGCCCCGGTCACGTACGCCTTGGCCGCCCGGACGGCCTCGGGCACCGACTGCCCCTTCGCCAGCTGCGCCGCGATCGCGGAGGCCAGAGTGCACCCCGTGCCGTGGGTGTGACGGTTGTCGTGACGCGGCGCGCGCAGCCAGTGCTCCGCGGACCCGTCCGTGAGCAGATCCACGGCGTCGGCCCCGCCCGTCCCCGCGGAGCGCAGATGGCCCCCCTTGATGACCACCCAGCGGGGCCCGTAGGCGAGTACGGCCGCGGCGGCGCGGCGCATGTCGTCCTCCGACGCGACGAGGACGCCGGTGAGTTGGGCGACCTCGTCGAGGTTCGGGGTGGCGACGGTGGCGGTGGGCAGCAGTTTCGTGCGCACCGACTCCAGCGCGGACGCGGCCAGCAGCGAGTCCCCGTGCTTGGAGACGCCGACCGGGTCGATCACGACCGGGGCCCCGGTGCCCGCGAGCAGCTCGGCCACGCACTCGACGAGTTCGGGCGAGGCGAGCATCCCCGTCTTGACGGCCTGGACGCCGATGTCGTCGACGACGCTGCGGTACTGGGCGCGCACCGCCTCCGCGGGAAGCTCCCACGCTCCTTGGACGCCGAGGGAGTTCTGCGCGGTGACGGCGGTGACGACGCTCATGCCGTGGGTGCCGAGAGCGAGCATGGTCTTCAGGTCGGCCTGGATGCCGGCGCCGCCGCCGGAGTCGGACCCGGCGACGGTCAGCACGCGCACCGGCGCGGCGGCGCGGGCGGGCTCGGGGGCGGTCACGACTCGATCTCCCCGCCGGGGAAGTCGTCCCCGAAGTGGTCCCAGCCGCCCTTGCTGGTCCAGGGCGCACCGTCCACGGTGACCTGGGGCAGGGCCGAGGGGTTGAGCACCTCGCCGATCACCTTCCAGCGGGCGGGCAGTTTCACGTCGCGGGGGAAGGTCGCCACGATCGCGTGGTCCTCTCCCCCGGTCAGCACCCACTGGAGCGGGTCGACGCCGACGGCCTGGCCGATGTCGTTCATCTGGGAGGGCACGTCCACCTTCCCGGACACGATGTCGATGCGGACCTTGCTGGCCTCCGCGATATGGCCCAGGTCGGCGATGAGCCCGTCGCTGACGTCGCACATGGCGGTCGCGCCGAGACCGGCCGCGGCGGGGCCGGCGTGGTACGGCGGTTCGGGGCGGCGGTGCGCCTCGACGAAGGCGCGCGGGGAGCGGAAGCCGCGGGAGAGCACGGCGTAGCCGGCCGCGGACCAGCCGAGCCAGCCGGTCACGGCCACGACGTCGCCGGGGCGGGCGCCGGCCCGGGTGACGGGCTCGTGGTTGCGCAGATCGCCGAGCGCGGTGATGGCGATGGTGATGGTGTCGCCGCGGACGACGTCGCCGCCGACCACGGCGGCGCCGGCCACCTGGCACTCGTCGCGCAAGCCGTCCATCAGCTCGGACGGCCAGGACGCGGGCAGTTCGGCGGGCACGACGAGGCCGAGCAGCAGGGCGGTGGGGACGGCGCCCATCGCCGCGATGTCGGCCAGGTTCTGCGCGGCGGCCTTGCGGCCGACGTCGTACGCCGTGGACCAGTCGCGCCGGAAGTGCCTGTTCTCCAGCAGGACGTCCGTGCTGGCGACGACCCGGCGGTCCGGCGCGGCGATCACCGCGGCGTCGTCCCCGGGGCCGATGCGTACGGCCGGGGTGGTGGTGAGCCGCGAGGTCAGCTCTCGGATGAGCCCGAACTCCCCCAGCTCGCCGACGGTGCCCTTCATGCGCCTACTACCCCTTCTGCCCCGGCCTGCTTGCGGTCGCGAGCCGACTCTGTCATGGGTACGGTTTCTGTCATGGGCGCGCCCTCCACTTCGCTCATGGGCCTGCCCCCTACGATCACTTGCGCGGCCGCCGCGCCGACGGTGTGTACGCCACAGCCACCCCGGGTCTCCCCGCGACGAGCGGCGACGCGATACCGTGGCGTCCCTTTCCCCCACATGATCCTCGTGGCCGCCCTGGAGGTTCCGTGGTACAGGCGTACATCCTGATCCAGACCGAAGTCGGCAAGGCGTCGACCGTCGCCGAGCTGATCGCCAAGATTCCGGGAGTGATCCAGGCCGAAGACGTCACAGGCCCCTACGACGTCATCGTGCGGGCCCAGTCCGACACCGTCGACGAGCTGGGTCGCATGGTGGTCGCGAAGGTCCAGCAAGTGGACGGCATCACCCGCACCCTGACCTGCCCGGTCGTCCACCTGTAGCCCCCGTCTACCCTGTGCCGGTGAACTCTTCGCGTTCCCGGCTCCGTCGTCTCATCGGGCTGCCCGCGCTCTGCCTGCTGGCCGCCGCGGCGGGCTGCTCCTCAGCAGACGGCAGCGCGTCGGTCGTGGTTCCCCGTCCGGGCGCGGCGGCCGCGAAACTCTGCCGGAACCTGGACGAGGTCCTGCCGTCGACGGTGGACGGTCTGCGCCGCGCGGACCCGGAACCCGCGTCCACGCTGACCGCGGCCTGGGGAAGCAACGCGATCATACTGCGCTGCGGTGTCGCGCGGCCCCCGAAGATGGTCGACCCGACGGTGGCCGACGGCGGGGACCCCGACGCGGTCGCCGGCGGGGTGAACGGGGTCGACTGGCTGATGGAGAAGCAGGACGACGGGTCGTACCGCTACACCACCGCCAGTCGCAAGGCGTATGTCGAGGTGCGTACGGAGAAGGGGCGGGACGCGTCCGGTGTGCTGGTGGATCTGGCCCCGGCGCTGAAGAAGGCGATCCCCGAGGGGCTCGCCTTCTGACCGGTCCGGGCCGGCGGAGCGCTAGCGCAGGCCCGTCGGGCGGCGCAGTGCCGCCTGGAGCAGGCGGTCCACCAGTTCCGGGTAGCCGACCCCGCTCTCCTGCCACATCCGCGGGTACATCGAGATGGGCGTGAAACCGGGCAGCGTGTTGATCTCGTTGATCACGAACTCGCCGTCCTCCGCGAGGAAGAAGTCCGCGCGGACGATCCCCTCGCAGGAGACGGCGTCGAAGGCGGCGACGGCGAGCCGCTGGACCTCGGCGGTCTGCTCCGGGGTGAGCGGGGCGGGCACGATCCCGGCGGCGGAGTCGATGTACTTGGCCTCGAAGTCGTAGAAGTCGTGGGCCTGCACGGGCGGGATCTCCGCCGGGGCCGAGGCCCGGGGCCCGTCCTCGAACTCGAGGACGCCGCACTCGATCTCCCGGCCGACGATGCCCGCCTCGACGATGACCTTCGGGTCGTGGGCGCGGGCGGTCTCGATCGCCTCGTCGAGCCCTTCGAAGGACTCGACCTTGGTGATGCCGATGGACGACCCGGCGCGCGCGGGCTTGATGAACAGCGGCCAGCCCTGCTCGCCGACGAACTCGGCGATGCGCCGGCGCGTGCCGTCCTGGTCGCGTTCCCACTCGCGCGGCCGGACGACGAGGTAGGGGCCGACCTTCAGTCCGAAGGACGTGAAGATCCGCTTCATGTACTCCTTGTCCTGGCCCACGGCCGAGGAGAGCACGCCGCAGCCGACGTACGGCGTCCCGGAGAGGTCCAGGAGCCCCTGGATGGTGCCGTCCTCGCCGTAGGGGCCGTGCAGGACGGGGAAGACGACGTCGACGTCGCCGAGAACCTTCGGCACGGAGCCCGGCTCGGTGTAGACGACCTCGCGCGAGGCCGGGTCGACCGGGAGCACCACGCCGCCCTCGGGCGAGTCGGCGAGGTCGGCGACGTCGGGGACCTTGCGGTCGGTGATCGCCATCCGCTCGGGGTCGTCCGCCGTCAGCGCCCAGCGCCCTTCGCGTGTGATGCCGATGGGCAGGACGTCGTACTTGGTGCGGTCGATGGCGCGCAGCACGGCGCCGGCGGTGACGACGGAGACGCCGTGCTCGGAGCTACGACCACCGAAGACGACAGCGACGCGCGGCTTCTGACCGCTCGCAGGACGCTCGCTCGCACGGCTGGGGCTCTGGGGGAGGTTCTCGCTGCTCATATCGCGATGAGCGTACCTGCTGGTAGTACCGGAGTCAGCGCTGCGGAGCCGCGTCGTGCCGCCGTCGCTCAGCGTCGTTCGGGCTTGGCGGAGCGCGACATGAGCTCCTTCACGGCGACGACCGGCGGCTTGCCCTCGTGGACGATGCCGACGACCGTCTCGGTGATCGGCATGTCGACGCCGTGCCGGCGCGCCAGGTCGAGCACGGACTCGCAGGACTTGACGCCCTCGGCGGTCTGCCGGGTGACCGCGATGGTCTCCTCCAGCGTCATGCCCTTGCCGAGGTTCGTGCCGAAGGTGTGGTTGCGCGAGAGCGGCGAGGAGCAGGTGGCGACGAGGTCGCCGAGGCCCGCGAGTCCGGAGAAGGTCAGCGGGTCGGCGCCCATGGCGTGCCCGAGCCGGGTCGTCTCCGCGAGGCCGCGGGTGATGAGCGAGCCCTTCGTGTTGTCGCCGAGCCCCATGCCGTCGGCGATGCCGACGGCGAGACCGATGACGTTCTTCACGGCGCCGCCCAGCTCGCAGCCGACCACGTCGGTGTTGGTGTAGGGCCGGAAGTACGGGGTGTGGCAGGCGACTTGGAGGCGCTGGGCGACCGCCTCGTCGCGGCAGGCGACGACGGCGGCGGCGGGCTGGCGGGCGGCGATCTCGCGGGCGAGGTTCGGTCCGGTGACGATCGCGATGCGGTCCTCACCCACCTTCGTGACGTCCTCGACGACCTCGCTCATCCGCATCGCCGAACCCAGCTCGACGCCCTTCATCAGCGAGACGAGCACGGTGTCGGGGGCGAGCAGGGGCGCCCATGCGGCGAGGTTGGCACGGAGCGTCTGCGAGGGCACGGCGAGCACGGTGAACTCGGCGTCCGCCGCGGCCTCGGCCACGTCGGTCGTCGCCCGCAGGCTCGCGGGAAGCTCCACGCCGGGCAGGTAATCCGGGTTCCGGTGCGTGGAGTTGATGGCGTCGACCAGTTCGCCGCGCCGGCCCCAGAGCGTGACCTCGCAGCCCGCGTCCGCGAGCACCATGGCGAAGGCCGTGCCCCACGAGCCGGTGCCGAAGACCGCTGTCCTGACGGGTCGGGTCACTTCGTCTCCTCCGAACTGCCGCTCTGCGCCCGCAACTTGCGGCGCTGCGCGATGCGCGCCTCGCGGGGGTCGTACCGCTTGCCCGGGGCCTGCTCGCCGCGCAGCTCCGCCACCAGGGAGGTGATCTCGACCATGATGACCTCGGTCACCTCTTTCAGGAGGTCCGGCGTCATTTCCCGGTCGTAGAAACGCGTCAGGTCGACCGGAGAGCCGGCCAGGACGTGGTGCGTCTTGCGCGGAAAGAAATGCGGCTTCTTGGCGTACGGGGCGAGCGCTTCGGTGGCGCCCCACTGGCCGACGGGAATGACCGGGCACCGCGTCTGCAGTGCCACGCGCGCCACGCCGGTCTTACCGGTCATCGGCCACAGATCGGGGTCGCGGGTGAGTGTTCCCTCGGGATAGAAGGCGACGCACTCACCGCGCTCGACGGCGTCGATCGCGGCGCGGAAGGCGCTCAGCGCGTTCGTGGACTCGCGATAGACGGGAATCTGTCCGGTGCCGCGCATCGCAGCCCCCACGAACCCCTTCTTGAAGAGGCCGTGCTTGGCGAGGAAACGCGGGACCCGCCCGGTGTTGTACTGATAGTGCGCGTAGAGGAACGGGTCCAGATGTGAATTGTGGTTCACCGCGGTGATAAAACCGCCGTCGGCCGGAATGTGCTCCATTCCGCGCCAGTCCCGCTTGAACAGAACCACCAGGGGGGGTTTGCAGAGGACCGCTGCGAAGCGGTACCAGAACCCGATTCTGCGGCGGGACACTCGGACACCTTCCTCTAGGACCATGCACGTGGGACCCCGTCGGGCCGCACAAGTGTCGCCCCAGGCCACCGGTCTGTCGAGAACACCGTACGCCCGCCCGTCGCGCGTCACCGCCCCTGTACGCACCTCGCGTACCTGGCCTTACGCACCGGGGCCCCTCATGCACAGGTCACAATAGGCGCGTGCAGTGGACCCTGGTGATACCGCTGAAACCGCTGGTGCGGGCCAAGAGCAGGCTGGCGCCCGCGGCCGGGGGCCTGCGCCCGGACCTGGCGCTGGCGTTCGCGCAGGACACGGTGGCCGCCGCGCGGGCCTGCCCGGCCGTCGGTGATGTGGTGGTCGTCACGGACGACGCCCTCGCCGGACGGGAACTGGCGGCGCTCGGCGCGCGCATCGTGCCCGACACACCGCGGGCCGGACTCAATGCGGCGCTCGCGCACGGAGCGGCCGCCGTCCGCGCGCCGCGTCCCGCCGCGGCGGTGGCGGCGCTGAACGCGGATCTCCCGGCGCTGCGTCCCGCCGAATTGGCGCGCGTTCTGGGCGCGGCGGCCGCATTTCCCCGGGCATTTCTCCCTGACGCCGCCGGAATCGGCACGACGCTCCTGTCCGCGGGACCGGGCGCGGAATTGCTTCCCGCATTCGGTACGGGTTCCCGTTCCCGGCACACCGCGTCGGGCGCCGTGGAACTCGTCCCCGGCGAGGTCGATTCCGTCCGCCAGGACGTGGACACCGGTGACGATCTGCGGACGGCGCTGATCCTGGGGGTCGGCCCGTACACCGCGAGGGCCGCGGCCGGGCTGCTGAGCATGGACTGAGTACGCTGCCTGCATGCAGGCCACCGCGTACACGTACGACTCCGATTCCCGCTCCGGCAGCGTGCTGCTGGACGACGGCACGCCGCTGCCGTTCGACGCCGCCGCCTTCGACGCCGGCGGTCTTCGCCTGCTGCGGCCGGGCCAGCGGGTGCGGATCGAGGTCCGGGGCGAGGGCGGGGCACGGCAGATCGTGCTCGTGACCCTGCAGACCTTCTGAGCGCTCGCACCCCCGCTGAGCTGGGTGGACATGCCGCGGGCCGGGCTCCCCGAGGAGAGCCCGGCCCGGCGCGTGAGCAGCCTTGAGGCGTACGCCCTTACTTCTTGCGGGCGGTGGTCTTCTTGGCGGTGGTCTTGCGCGCGGTCGACTTCTTCGCGGGCGCCTTCTTGGCCGTGGCCTTCTTGGCGGGCGCGGTCTTCTTCGCGGTGGCCTTCTTGGCGGTGGTGGCCTTCTTGGCCGGGGTCGCCTTCTTGGCGGTCGCCTTGGTCGCCGTGGCCTTCTTGGCGGGCGACGCCTTCTTGGCGGTGGCGGTGGCGGTGGTCTTCTTCGCCGCGGGCGCCGTCTTCTTGGCGGTGGCCGTGGTCTTCTTCGCCGGCGTCGCCTTCTTGGCGGCGGCCTTCTTGGCCGTCGTCTTCTTGGCCGCGGCCTTCTTGACCGTCGCCGAAGCGGCGCCCGTCAGGCTGCCCTTGGGCGCCTTCTTGACCGCGACGTCGTTCTTGGGGAGCTTCTTGGAGCCCGCGACGAGGTCCTTGAAGCCCTGTCCGGCGCGGAAACGCGGGACCGAGGTCTTCTTGACCCGGACGCGCTCACCCGTCTGCGGGTTGCGGGCGTAACGGGCCGGACGGTCCACCTTCTCGAACGAACCGAAGCCGGTGACCGAGACGCGGTCACCGTTGACCACGGCACGGACGACGGCGTCGAGTACCGCGTCGACGGCGTCGGCGGCCTGCTGACGGCCACCGACCTTGTCGGCAATCGCTTCTACGAGCTGCGCCTTGTTCACGTCTTCCCCTTCGGAGACATTGCCGGAACGAATCTCTTTCGCCCCGGCTTTTTCGCACGTTAGGCAGATATATACCGCAAATCAAACACGAAACGGGCTAATCACCCTTGTGCCGCAACGAACTCGGCCGTCTCAGAGTTCCTCTTCCGTGCGGGAGCCCTCTTCGAAGTCGTCGAGGTCCGCACCGAATCGCTCCAGACGTCTGGCCGCACCGGCGAGATCGTGTTTGGCCGCGGCCGTAATGGCCAGCAGCTTCCGGGCCAGCGCCATCCGTACGCCCTCCGGGACTTGCAGTGCGCGCACTCTGGCGTGCGCTTCCTTGAGCTGGTCCGCGACGGCCGCGTACATCGGGAGTTGGCCGTCGTGTTCCATGCACAGATTGTGCCATCTGGGGCGAGTTGTCGCCTCCGCAGGGGGTAACTCCCGCCCCACAAGGGCCTCCTGAGCCCGTACGCGGCGCCCTCGTCCGCAGCGGCACCGGGACTCGCCTACCCGCGGAACACCCCGGGCAATCAAGGGAGTTGGCAGGTCGCGCGGGTGCCTCGCGCACCCCGCCCGAGGGTCTTCGGGGCCGGACGCGGAAGTACCCCCAACCGTTGCACGATTGGGGGTACGGGGGCCGCGGATGTGGCCGGAATGAGCCTTGTCCGCAGGCGGCTCAGACCTGGACGGTCCGCGGTTTGTGCGCGGGCCGCTTCGCCTCGTAGGCGGCGATGTCGTCCTCGTTGCTCAGCGTGATGCTGATGTCGTCGAGGCCGTTCAGCAGCCGCCAGCGGGAGTTCTCGTCGAGGTCGAAGGCGGCGGTGATGCCCTCGGCGCGCACCTCGCGCTTCTCCAGGTCGACGGTGATCTCGGCGGTCGGGTCCTGCTCGGCCAGGTCCTGGAGCGCGTCCACGGTCTTCTGGTCCAGGACCACGGTCAGCAGACCGTTCTTCAGGGAGTTGCCGCGGAAGATGTCGGCGAACCGGGCGGAGATGACGGCCTTGAACCCGTAGTTCTGCAGGGCCCACACCGCGTGCTCACGGGAGGAGCCGGTCCCGAAGTCCGGGCCCGCCACCAGTACGGTGGCACCCGCGCGCTCCGGCTTGTTGAGCACGAACTCCGGGTCCTTGCGCCAGGCCTCGAACAGCCCGTCCTCGAACCCGTCCCGGGTCACCTTCTTCAGCCAGTGCGCCGGGATGATCTGGTCGGTGTCGACATTGCTGCGGCGCAGCGGGACGGCCCGGCCGGTGTGCGTGGTGAATGCTTCCATGGCTGATCAGACTCCAGCGGGCGTACGGGCGTCGGCGTCGGACAGGTCGGCCGGCGAGGCCAGATGGCCCAGTACGGCGGTGGCGGCGGCGACCTGGGGCGAGACCAGGTGGGTGCGGCCGCCCTTGCCCTGCCGGCCCTCGAAGTTGCGGTTGGAGGTGGACGCGGAACGCTCGCCGGGGGCGAGTTGGTCCGGGTTCATGCCCAGGCACATCGAACAGCCCGCGTGCCGCCATTCGGCGCCGGCCTCCTTGAAGACCTTGTCCAGGCCCTCCGAGACGGCCTGCAGGCCCACTCGCGCGGAGCCGGGCACGACCAGCATCCGTACGCCGTCGGCGACTTTGCGGCCCCCCACGATCTCGGCGGCGGCGCGCAGGTCCTCGATGCGGCCGTTGGTGCACGAACCCACGAAGACGGTGTCGACCTTGATCTCGCGCAGCGGCTGCCCGGCGGTCAGCCCCATGTACTCCAGCGCCTTTTCGGCGGCGAAGCGCTCCGAAGCGTCTTCGTACGAAGCCGGATCGGGGACGGCCGCCGAAAGCGGGGCGCCCTGGCCCGGGTTGGTGCCCCAGGTGACGAACGGGGAGAGTTCGTCGGCCTTGATGAACACCTCGGCGTCGAAGACCGCGTCGTCGTCGGTGCGCAGCGTCTTCCAGTACGCGACCGCGTCGTCCCAGTCCTGGCCCTCGGGCGCGTGGTCGCGGCCCTTGAGGTAGTCGAACGTGGTGGCGTCCGGGGCGATCATGCCGGCGCGGGCGCCCGCCTCGATCGACATGTTGCAGATGGTCATGCGGGCTTCCATCGAGAGCTTCTCGATGGCCGAGCCGCGGTACTCCAGGATGTATCCCTGGCCGCCGCCGGTGCCGATCCTCGCGATGATCGCCAGGATCAGGTCCTTGGCGGTGACGCCCTCGGGCAGCTCGCCGTCGATCGTGATCGCCATGGTCTTGGGGCGGGCCATCGGCAGGGTCTGGGTGGCCAGCACGTGCTCGACCTGCGAGGTACCGATGCCGAAGGCCAGCGCGCCGAAGGCGCCGTGCGTGGAGGTGTGCGAGTCGCCGCAGACCACCGTGGTGCCCGGCTGGGTCAGGCCGAGCTGCGGTCCCACCACGTGGACGACGCCCTGCTCGACGTCGCCCAGGGAGTGCAGGCGCACCCCGAACTCGGCGGCGTTCTTGCGCAGCGTCTCCAGCTGTACGCGCGAGACCGGGTCGGCGATCGGCTTGTCGATGTCGAGGGTCGGGGTGTTGTGGTCCTCGGTGGCGATGGTGAGATCGAGGCGCCGCACCCGGCGGCCGCTCTTGCGCAGGCCGTCGAAGGCCTGCGGGCTCGTCACCTCGTGCAGCAGGTGCAGATCGATGAAGAGGAGGTCGGGCTCGCCCTCGGCGCGCCGGACGACGTGGTCGTCCCAGACCTTCTCCGC
The DNA here is from genome assembly GCF_040611655.1 of Streptomyces sp. NPDC006552. Classification (NCBI taxonomy): domain Bacteria; kingdom Bacillati; phylum Actinomycetota; class Actinomycetes; order Kitasatosporales; family Streptomycetaceae; genus Streptomyces; species Streptomyces sp. NPDC006552. The sequence continues at coordinate 16,972 of NZ_JBEXOS010000062.1, read as the reverse complement.
GAGTGTCCTACCCATCGCTTTCCCTTCGACCGACCACATGCGCCGGCCCAACTAGAGATTCGGATCGCCGTCGCTCGTACCCCCCGTACCGGACGCCGGCTGCCCGGCCCGTAGGTCCGCGGGCCGGTGTCCGTACAGAGTGGCAAGTTCCCCGGAAAATTGAACTTGCGTTTCACAGAGTGAGACGGGAGTATCGACGCATGGACAACAGTAGCGGCGTCGGCGTTCTGGACAAGGCAGCCCTTGTCCTGGGCGCTCTGGAGTCCGGGCCCGCGACCCTCGCAGGACTTGTAGCGGCCACCGGACTGGCACGACCCACGGCCCACCGTCTCGCGGTGGCTCTGGAACACCACCGCATGGTGGCGCGGGACATGCAGGGCCGGTTCATTCTCGGCCCGCGTCTCGCGGAGCTGTCGGCGGCGGCCGGCGAGGACCGCCTGCTCGCCACGGCGGGCCCGGTCCTCACGCATCTGCGGGACGTCACGGGCGAGAGCGCGCAGCTCTACCGGCGCCAGGGCGACATGCGCATCTGCGTCGCAGCGGCGGAGCGGCTCTCCGGGCTGCGGGACACGGTCCCGGTCGGCTCGACGCTCACGATGAAGGCCGGTTCGTCCGCGCAGATCCTGATGGCCTGGGAGGAGCCGGAGCGGCTGCACCGCGGCCTCCAGGGCGCCCGCTTCACGGCGACGGCGCTGTCGGGCGTCCGCCGCCGGGGCTGGGCCCAGTCGATCGGCGAGCGGGAGCCGGGCGTCGCGTCCGTCTCCGCGCCCGTGCGCGGCCCCTCGAACCGCGTGGTGGCCGCCGTCTCGGTCTCCGGCCCCATCGAGCGCCTCACCCGCCACCCGGGCCGGATGCACGCCCAGGCCGTGATCGACGCCGCGGGCCGCCTCTCCGAGGCCCTGCGCCGCACCGGCTGACGCCCGCCCTTCGCACTTCTGCCAGTTCCGGCCGGTCGCTCCAACGCCGCAGCGACCGGCCGGAGTTGTCTTCGCGACGCCTCACCCACCGCCGTACGCGAAGAGGCCCTCCCCGCGCACGGGAAGGGCCTCTGTCGTCTCTGTACCCCCGACCGGATTCGAACCGGCGCTACCGCCTTGAGAGGGCGGCGTGCTAGGCCGCTACACAACGGGGGCCTTGCGGATGTGATCCGCGGGTGCAGATGAGCTCTGCGAGCTGGCCTACCAGGACTCGAACCTAGAATGACGGTACCAGAAACCGTAGTGTTGCCAATTACACCATAGGCCATGGTGGTTCAGACCCTTGCGGGTGTGACCCGTACCCCCGACCGGATTCGAACCGGCGCTACTGCCGTGAGAGGGCAGCGTGCTAGGCCGCTACACAACGGGGGCCCTAGCGATCCTGCATCGGGGTCGGTGGGAGCTACCCGTGCCGTCCCCATGGGAAGGATCTGTACCCCCGACCGGATTCGAACCGGCGCTACTGCCGTGAGAGGGCAGCGTGCTAGGCCGCTACACAACGGGGGCTTCGTGGATCTGGAATCCACAGGTGCAGATAAGCTCTGCGAGCTGGCCTACCAGGACTCGAACCTAGACTAACGGAACCAGAAACCGTCGTGCTGCCAATTACACCATAGGCCACCAAAACGCAATCCCCGGGGGGATCTCTGTTCGGCTTGCGCTTGCGGGGCCCGGCCTCTCGGCTCGCTTCCCTCGGCGCAGGAAGAACATTACCCGAAGGTCTCCGGCGCTCCAAAACGGGTATCGCGGGCCAGCAGCGGCTGGAGCTGGTGGAGGCCGGTGATGCGGACCAGTTCCGGGCGGCCGCCGATCCCGGCCCGGTCCAGCCAGATGCCGGTCAGCCCCGCCTCGGCCGCTCCCCGTGCGTCGGTGTCCGGCTGGTCCCCCACGTACGCGACCTCGTGCGGCGCGAGTCCCAGCTCGTCGCAGACGGCGTGGAAGGCGGCGGCGTCCGGCTTGGCGACACCCAGCTCGGCCGCGCACAGCAGGGCCTCGAAGCGGTCGCGTACGCCGAGGACGCGCAGCTTGCGGTCCTGGTTGTGCAGCGAGGAGTTCGACAGGACCGCGTGCCGGTAGCCGGCGGCGAGGGTGTCGAGGACGGGCACGGTGTCCGGGAACAGGCTCCAGGCCGCCTCGTAGTGAGCGAGGTAGCGGGCGAACCACGCGTCGGCCGCCGCGTCGTCCAGCGCCCGGTCCACGAACTCCCGCACCCGGTCCCTGCGCTGCCCCTCCCAGTCGACCTCCCCCGCCTCGAACCGGGCCCAGTGCGCACGGGTCAGCGCCTTCCACCGGGCGAGCGCCCGCTCGGCGGTGCCGGCGGCGTCGAGCAGACCTTCGGCGGTGAGGTGGGCGCGCATACCGGCCGCGTCGGCGGTGGCGTAGTCGAAGAGCGTGTCGTCGATGTCCCAGACGATGGCCTTGATGGCGCGGTGGGCGCCTTGCTGCGGCATGGCACGACCGTAACGCCGACCGGCCCGGGCGACGGGGGTGGATCCGTCGGCCGGGCCGGTCGTGGTGCCGCTGTCGCGGGTCAGCCCGCGAGCTTCGCCAGTGCCGCGTCGATGCGGGTCAGGGTCTTCTCCTTGCCCAGGATCTCAAGGGACTCGAAGAGGGGGAGGCCGATCGTGCGGCCGGTCACCGCCACCCGGACCGGGGCCTGGGCCTTGCCGAGCTTGAGGCCGTGGGCCTCGCCGGCGGCCAGGACCGCTTCCTTGAGGGACTCCGGGGACGTCCAGTCCGCCGACTCCAGCTTCTCGCGGGCCGTGACCAGGAGGGCGTCGGAGCCTTCCTTCATGGCCTTGGTCCAGCTCGCCTCGTCGAAGACCGGCTCCGGCAGGAAGAGGAAGTCGACGTTGTCGGTGATCTCGGAGAGGACCTTGAGGCGGGTCTGCGCGTGCGGGGCGATCGCCGCCCACTTCGCCTCGTCGAACTCCTCCGGCGCCCAGGGCGCGACCGGCGCCTTCAGCCAGGGCTCGCAGCGGGCCGCGAAGTCCTTGGGGTCGAGCATGCGGATGTGGTCGCCGTTGATCGACTCGCACTTCTTGAGGTCGAAGCGGGCCGGGTTCGGCTGCACGTCGGCGACGTCGAAGGCGGCGACCATCTCGTCGATCGAGAAGATGTCGCGGTCCGCGGCGAGCGACCAGCCGAGCAGCGAGAGGTAGTTGAGCAGGCCCTCGGGGAGGAAGCCGCGCTCACGGTAGAGGTTCAGCGACGACTGGGGGTCGCGCTTGCTGAGCTTCTTGTTGCCCTCGCCCATCACGTACGGCAGGTGCCCGAAGAGCGGGGTCTGCTTGGCGATGCCGAGGTCCTTGAGCGCCGCGTACAGGGCGATCTGGCGCGGGGTGGAGGAGAGCAGGTCCTCGCCGCGCAGGACGTGGGTGATCTCCATCAGCGCGTCGTCGACCGGGTTGACCAGCGTGTACAGCGGGGCGCCGTTGGCGCGGACGATGCCGAAGTCCGGCACGTTCTCCGGCTCGTACGTGATGTCGCCGCGGACCAGGTCCGTGAAGGTGATCGTCTCGTCGGGCATCCGGAAGCGGACGATGGCCTTGCGGCCCTCGGCCTCGTAAGCCTGCTTCTGCTCGGCGGTCAGCTCGCGGCAGTGGCCGTCGTAGCCGGACGGCTTGCCGGCGGCGCGGGCGGCTTCGCGGCGGGCGTCCAGCTCCTCGGTGGAGCAGTAGCAGTGGTAGGCGCGGCCGGCGGCGAGAAGCCTTTCCGCGACGTCCTTGTAGAGGTCCATGCGCTGCGACTGCCGGTACGGGGCGTGCGGGCCGCCCACCTCGGGGCCCTCGTCCCAGTCGAAGCCGAGCCAGCGCATCGAGTCGAGGAGCTGCTCGTACGACTCCTCGCTGTCGCGGGCCGCGTCGGTGTCCTCGATGCGGAAGACCAGGGTGCCCTGGTTGTGGCGCGCGAAGGCCCAGTTGAACAGGGCGGTGCGGACCAGGCCCACGTGGGGGTTACCGGTCGGGGACGGGCAGAAACGGACGCGTACGGGTGCGCTAGCCACGCTTGACAACCTTGTTGGTGAGTGTGCCGATGCCTTCGATGCTGACCGCGACCTCGTCGCCGATCTGCAGGGGGCCGACCCCTTCCGGGGTGCCCGTGAGGATGACGTCCCCGGGGAGGAGGGTCATGGCCTCGGAGATGTTGGCGATCAGGTCCGCGATGGACGTGATCATCTGGGACGTGGAGCCGAGCTGGCGCTGCTGACCGTTGACCGTGCACTGGATGCCGAGGTCGGAGGCGGCCGCCACGTCCAGGTCCGTCTCCACCCACGGGCCCAGCGGGCAGGAGGTGTCGAAGCCCTTGGCGCGCGCCCACTGCTTCTCGCGCTTCTGCACGTCGCGGGCGGTGACGTCGTTCGCGGCGGTGTAGCCGAGGATCACGTCGTTCACGCGCGCGGGCGGCACCTCGCGGCACATCCGGCCGATCACGACGGCCAGCTCGGCCTCGTGGTGCAGCTCCTGCGAGAAGGAGGGGTACTGGATCTCGTCGCCGGTGCCGATCACCGAGGTGGACGGCTTGAAGAAGGCGAAGGGGGCGTCCGGGACCTCGTGGCCCAGTTCCCTGGCGTGCTCCGCGTAGTTGCGGCCGAAGGCGATCACCTTGTTCGGGAGCACGGGCGGCAGCAGCCGGACCTTGCTCAGCGGGACCTTGGTGCCGGAGAGCTCGAAGTCCGCGAAGGGAATGCCCTTGATGATGTCGAGGACGAGCTCGTCTGGCTTGTCGCCCTCGACCGCGCCGAAGGCGACGTTCCCGTCGATGGAGAATCTGGCGATGCGCACGGGTGGCTGCGCCCCTCATTCTTGCGTTGGGCCCGGGTGGGATGTGACCGCTCCAGGCTAACGCTCCGCCACCTACTGCGGCTTCTCCATGAGGATGGTGCGCTTCGGGTTGGCCGTGCTGGCCGGCAGTTCGGCGGCGTGCTCCGGCAGGTGCGGAGCGGCCTGGATCTCCTCGGCGTCCTTGAGGTGGGCCAGCGTGGTGCGCCGCGGATTGGCGAGGTTGAGGAACATCGTCGTCGTCTTCATGGCTGCGCTCGGGCACCTTCTCGGTTGTCGGTCGGTCCGTCCGTGTAAAGCGTCAGGCTAAACATCTGATTCCCACCGAAAGCCGGGAAGTTGTGATCGTCGCCATGTGAGTTTGCTCACGAGGCACCTCTCAAAAAGGGCACTTCGGGCCACGGACCCGCACCGGCGAAACAGACATTGCGCCACCGAACCCATCATTCCGCTCCCGATCATGGCGACTGGGACACCCCCCGCCCGTACAGGGAACGTCCGCTAATGCCCGCTTTCCCCTAGATCACTTTCTACGTCTCGTCACGCTCCCCTCACACCGGGTCACAGGAGGTGCGGCGCGTCCCTCGGGCCTTGTTGGAGATCCTGCACTGTGCTGAAATTCCCGGGACCGTCGCGGATGGAACCGGCGCACAGAGGCGCGAGTCAGCGCCGAGCTGCGACGGGGAGGGGAGCCAGCGCCGGTCACTCACGACCACAGGGGGGCGTTTCAGGTCGCCCTTCGAACTACGCCGACACCGTCCTGCCCGCGTATGCGGAAGGGACGCCTGGTCCAGAGGTTGCGACGCTAGTGCAGGGACGTAAGAACAGGGATGGCAGCGCTGCGGCGGAGCCGGAGCCGCGCGGCGGGACCGGCCCGATAACAGGCGGCTCCCAGCCCCCGCACGCCCAGAACCCGGGGCGCACGGCCTCCGTCGAGACGGGTGAGCGCGACGGGCGCTCCCAGGTCTCCGGCGGCCCGGGCGCGCCCGAACCGACCGCGGCCAAGGCCAGGACGGCCCCCGGGCCCGGCCCGCGCATAGCGCTGCGCAACTGGCGGATCTCGACCCGTCTGGTCGCGCTGCTGACGCTGCCCGTGGTCGCCGCGACCTCGCTCGGCGCGCTGCGCATCTCCGAGTCCCTCGACGACATCCAGCAGCTCGACAACATGAAGCTGCTGACCGAGATGACGAAGCAGGCCACCGACCTGGCGTCGGCGCTCCAGGAGGAGCGCGACCAGTCGGCGGGGCCGCTGTCGACCGACCCCAAGGCGACCGGCGACTTCAGCATCAAGGCGGCGCGCGAGAAGACCAACCGCGCCCGCGACACGTTCCTGCAGAGCACGACCGACATCGAGGGCGACAGCGACTCAGGCAGCCTCAACGGCGTGCGTGAGCACGCCGTCCAGATCGCCCACGAGCTGATCGGCCTCAACAAGATCCGGCAGGGCTCGTACGCCAGCAAGACCAACTCCTCGCAGACGGTCGAGGCCTACGCCCGCATCGTCGATCAGCTGCTCTCGCTCTCCACCGACATGGCGCAGGCGACCAGCAGCCCCGAGATGATCCAGCGCACCCGCGCCCTGGCCGCGTTCTCCTCGGCCAAGGAGTACGCCTCGGAGCAGCGGGCCGTGATCGCGGCAGCGCTGCCGCCCAACAGCTCGTCGTTCGGCTCGATCTCGGAGACGGACCGCCAGTACGCGCTGTCGGCGTCCGAGAACCAGGACTCGCAGCTCAGCTCGTTCCGCAGCGTCTACGGCGCCGTCTCCGCGCAGGAACTGCTCAAGCCGCTCGACGAGAACAACGCCACCATCAAGGCGGCGGACAGCTACGCCGAGCGCGTGCTGTCCAAGCCGGACGGCATCAAGACCCAGGACAAGCGCTCCTACAAGGACTGGGTCGACGCGGACAGCTCCCGTATCCAGGAGATGTCCAAGATCGAGCTGACGCTGCTCAACCAGATGGAGCAGCAGGCCCGCGAGCTGCGCAACTCCTCCGAACAGTCCGCCATCATCAACGGCGCGCTCATCCTGATCGTGCTCGGCGTCTCCCTCGTCGGCGCGTTCGTCGTGGCCCGCTCCATGATCCGCTCGCTGCGCCGGCTCCAGGACACCGCGACCAAGGTGGCCCAGGACCGGCTGCCCGAGCTGGTCAAGCAGCTCTCCGAGTCCGACCCGCAGGACGTCGACACCTCCGTCGAGTCCGTCGGTGTGCACTCCCGGGACGAGATCGGCCAGGTGGCCGCGGCCTTCGACGACGTGCACCGCGAGGCCGTGCGACTGGCCGCCGAGCAGGCCCTGCTGCGGGGCAACGTCAACGCGATGTTCACCAACCTCTCGCGCCGCTCCCAGGGCCTCATCCAGCGCCAGCTCTCGCTCATCTCCGAGCTGGAGTCCCGCGAGGCCGACCCCGACCAGCTCTCCTCGCTGTTCAAGCTCGACCACCTCGCGACCCGCATGCGCCGTAACGGTGAGAACCTCCTCGTCCTCGCGGGCGAGGAGCCGGGCCGCCGCTGGACCCGGCCCGTCCCGCTCGTCGACGTGCTGCGCGCCGCCGCGTCCGAGGTGGAGCAGTACGAGCGCATCGAGCTGGCCTCGGTCCCCACGACCGAAGTGGCCGGCCGCGTCGTCAACGACCTCGTGCACCTGCTCGCCGAGCTGCTGGAGAACGCGACGTCGTTCTCCTCGCCGCAGACCAAGGTCAAGGTGACCGGTCACGCGCTGCCCGACGGCCGCGTGCTCATCGAGATCCACGACACCGGCATCGGCCTCTCCCCCGAGGACCTCGCCGCGATCAACGAGCGGCTCGCGTCGCCGCCCACCGTGGACGTGTCGGTCTCGCGCCGCATGGGTCTGTTCGTGGTCGGCCGGCTCTCGCAGCGGCACGGCATCCGTATCCAGCTGCGCCCCTCCGACTCCGGTGGGACGACCGCGCTGGTCATGCTTCCTGTCGATGTCGCCCAGGGCGGCAAGAAGATTCCCGGCCAGGCGGGCCCCGGTGGCGGCGGTCCCGCCGCCGCGCAGGCCGCGGCCGGCGCCGGTGCCGCGCGGCGCGGTGTCGCGCCGGGTGCCGGCGGTGGCGCCGCGGGCCGGCTCAACTCCGGGCCCGGTGCGGCGCGGCCGCAGGTCGGTGCCGGCGCCGGTGGTCCGCGGGCGGCTCTTCCCGCCCGGGACGGCGGCTTCCCGAACCCGCAGGGCGGACCCCAGGGTCCGCAGAACCCGCAGGGTCCGCGTGACTCCGGGCAGCAGCGCGGCCCGCAGAACCCGCAGGCCCCCCAGCGTCCGGGCGCCCCGCTGCCCGCGCGCGCCCAGCAGGGCCCGCAGGCCCCGACCGGTGCCGGCGCCGGTGTCTTCAACAGCGCGCAGGGCCCTGTCCCGCCGCAGCAGCGCACGCACAACGACCCGGCCGAGAAGCAGGGCCGGCGCCGTCCGGTGCTGCCCGCCCGCGGCGGCCCGCGCGCCGAGCTGCCGGGTGGCAGCGCGACGTCCCGCGTGCCGAGCTGGAGCGACGAGAACGCGCAGCCGCACCTCGACGCGCCGCGTGGCCACGACGAGCCGGACTCCACGTCGCAGTTCCCGCGGATCCAGGACGAGCGTCAAGGGCCCGGCGCCACGGCCGAGTTCGCCCGTCCCGACTACGACGCGCCGCTTCCCGCGCCCCGCGCCGGCCAGGACGAGAACCAGGGCCCGGGTCAGGGCACCGGCCAGTTCGTCCGTTCCGACGTCTTCGGCGGCGCACCGAACAGGAACGGCGGCGGGGCCGGCCACAACAACGGCAACGCCAACGCCAACGGCTTCGCGGACAGTGCTTTCCAGGACGGCGGCTTCCAGGACGGCGGCTTCCCCGGCCGCCAGGAGCCCGCGCACACCGGCCAGTACGAGCGTCCGCAGGACCCCTCCGGCACCGGCCAGTTCGAGCGTCCGCAGGACCCGGCCCACACCGGCCAGTACGAGCAGCGCCCGCAGGGCCCCGCGCAGACCGGCCAGTACGGTCAGCTCGCGGGCCCGTCGGACGCCGGTCAGTACGGCCGTGGGCCGGACCCGTCGGACACCGGCCAGTACGAGCGTCCGCAGGACCCGGCCCACACCGGCCAGTACGGGCAGCTCGCGGGCCCGTCCGACGGCGGGCAGTACGGGCGTCCCCAGGACCCCGCGCACACCGGGCAGTACGGCCAGGCCCAGGACCCGCTGGGCACGGGCCAGTACGAGCCGCCGACAGCGCCGCGCCGACGCGGTGGCGGCCAGGACTTCCCGCCCGTGCCGCGTCCGTCCGGGCAGGACCAGGGCGTACCGGCGCAGCCGCAGCAGGAGTACCTGCCGCCGGCCGGGCCGGGCGACGGCCGCACGCCGCTGTACGACACGCTGGAGACGAACTGGTTCCACGGCCAGCAGGAACAGGGCCAGGACCAGAACCAGAGCCAGAACCCGCAGCAGGGCCGGCCCCTGCCGCAGCGCGGTGGCCAGCAGGCCGCCCCGCAGCAGGCTCCGCGGCGCGCCCAGGCGGGCGCTCCGGCGAACCCCTCGGCCGGCGGCCCCGCCCAGGGCCAGGCCGGCTGGCGGCAGTCCCCGAACGACGAGCTGATGCGTCAGGCCGAGCGGGTGCGCAAGCCCGCCGCGGGCGGCGTCACCGTCTCGGGTCTGCCGCGCCGTGTGCCGCGGGCGAACCTCGTGGCGGGCACGGCCCAGGAACAGCAGAATCAGACCGGCCCTCAGGTCTCGCGCGCCCCCGATGACGTGCGAGGACGGCTGACCAATCTCCGTAGGGGCATCCAGCAGGGACGGCAGGCCGGCGGCACAGGTCAGACCGGCAGCCACCCCCGCCCCACTCACCAGCAGGAGCGTTAGTTGAGCCAGATGAGCCAGGCGGCACAGAACCTGAACTGGTTGATCACCAACTTCGTGGACAACACGCCGGGGGTCTCCCACACGGTCGTGGTGTCCGCGGACGGTCTGCTGCTCGCGATGTCCGAGGGCTTCCCGCGCGATCGCGCGGACCAGCTGGCGGCCGTCGCGTCGGGGCTGACCTCGCTGACGGCGGGGGCGTCGAGAATCTTCGAGGGCGGCCCGGTCAATCAGACGGTCGTGGAGATGGAGCGCGGCTTCCTCTTCATCATGTCCGTCTCCGACGGATCATCGCTCGCCGTGCTCGCGCACCCCGACTGCGACATCGGCCTCGTCGGGTACGAGATGGCGCTCCTCGTCGACCGCGCGGGCGCTGTACTCACCCCGGACCTCCGTGCCGAGCTGCAGGGCACCCTGCTGCACTGAAGGGGGTGACGGCCGGTAACCCCGGTCACATCTCGAGTCTGGTGCATCCCCCACCCGGAATCCAGCGAAGTCACGTAATCCCCTTCTGATCTGCGTCCCGTCACCGTAAGGCCGTCACAATCCCCCCACCGGCCCACCCTCAGACGGCAGCCCCGGCTCGCCGTCCCGCCCGGAGGATCCATGACCCCGCCCACCGCTCCTCACGATCCGTACGGCAGCGCAGCCGCACAGGCCGCCTACGGTTTTGAGGGCGACCAGCCGCTGGTCCGCCCGTACGCGATGACCGGCGGCCGGACCCGGCCGCGCTACCAGCTCGCCATCGAGGCACTGGTGAGCACGACCGCCGACCCCTCGGCCCTGGGAACGCTGCTGCCCGAGCACCAGCGCATCTGCCACCTGTGCCGCGAGGTGAAGTCGGTCGCCGAGGTGTCGGCCCTGCTGTCGATGCCGCTCGGGGTGGCCCGGATCCTCGTCGCGGACCTGGCCGAGGCCGGGCTCGTCGCGATCCACCAGCCGGGCGGCGACGAGGCCAACGGCGGCGCTCCGGACGTGACTCTGCTCGAAAGGGTGCTCAGTGGACTTCGCAAGCTCTGACGGCGCCACGGGGGCCGCTCCCCGTTCGACCACCTCGGCCAAGATCGTGGTGGCCGGTGGCTTCGGCGTCGGCAAGACCACGTTCGTGGGCGCGGTCTCCGAGATCAACCCGCTGCGCACCGAGGCCGTCATGACCTCGGCCTCCGCCGGCATCGACGACCTCACCCACACCGGGGACAAGACGACCACCACGGTCGCCATGGACTTCGGCCGCATCACGCTCGACCAGGACCTGATCCTGTACCTGTTCGGCACGCCGGGACAGGACCGCTTCTGGTTCATGTGGGACGACCTGGTGCGCGGCGCGATCGGCGCCATCGTGCTGGTGGACACCCGCCGCCTCGCCGACTGCTTCCCGGCGGTCGACTACTTCGAGAACTCCGGCCTGCCGTTCGTCGTCGCCCTCAACGGGTTCGACGGGCACCAGCCGTACAACCCGGAAGAGGTCCGCGAGGCGCTGCAGATCGGCCCGGACACCCCGATCATCACGACGGACGCCCGGCACCGTGCGGATGCAAAGAGTGGCCTGATCACGCTGGTGGAGCACGCGTTGATGGCGCGGCTCAAGTAGTCGGAAACGGTCGGAAGTCGGCCAGCAATTGGCCAAATTCGTACGGTAGTTGTCACGGGCACTATCGGAGGCTCCTGTGGCGTTTGACACGCGGGGCCTCGGTGTTCATAACGTTTCGACAGAGAATTCCGGGAGTGCCGACACACGTCGCGCACACCCGGTTCCACTGTGCTCACAAGAGCCCCGCCTTTTGGCGGGGCTCGCTCTTTATGACCGTTTTATCTGGGGCATACATCACGGGGAGGTTCCGCTTCCGACTGTTTGGAGGTGCGCCGTCTGACGTGCTGGAATGCGCTGAACTGCCCAGTAAGAACGGGCCTGGAGACATACCGCGGCACAACGTAGGTGCCGACGCCGAGAGGTTGTTGGTCGAGTGAGGCGAAGCAAGAGCGGTCCCGAGCCGGCATCGGCGCGGGGCAACTTCACCCCGCCGCCGCGTACAGCGGCACAGCCCGCCCCGGCCGGGACGGCAGTGCCCGAGCCGTCGGGCGGCCGGATGTCGCCGCGCAACTGGCGTGTCCCCACGAAGCTCAACGCGATCCTGCTCATACCCGTCCTCGTCGGTCTGGTCATGGGCGGATTCCAGGTGAAGAACTCGATCGACACCTGGCACGAGGCCGAGGACGCGGAGAACACCGCCCGGCTCGTCCAGGCCTCCCTCACGTACGGCAACCGCCTCGTCGAGGAGCGCGACATCTCCGCCGCTCCCCTGCTCCAGGGCAAGAAGAACGACCCGGAGGTCACCAAGGCCCGCGCGGCGACGGACACCGCCGCCGACGAGTTCCACGCCGCCGCGAAGAACATGCCGCACAAGGAGGGCCTGGAGCGCCGCATGGCGCAGTTCACCCAGGTCGAGGGCGGTCTGAGCAAGTTGCGCGCCGCCTCGTACACCTCCAAGCTGCCCGGCGTGTCGACCGAAGAGGGTTACGTCGCCATCCAGCACCCGCTGATGGAGTTCGCCAACGAGCTGGGCCTGGGCACCGGCAACATCACCAGCTACGGCCGCACCGTCTACGCGATCTCGCTGACCAAGGCGGCGCTCTCCCTGGAGCGCTCCATCGGTATGCACCTGCTGGTCAAGCCGGGCCCGACCGTCACGCACTTCGCCAAGCAGCGCACCGCGCTCGGCAGCTACGCCTACCTCGAGGGCATCGCCATCGAGGAGTACAAGGGCGGCGGCACCCCCGAGGACCTCAAGAAGCTCGACGCCACGATCAAACAGCTGAAGACGGACGGCGCCAAGCAGGCCGCCGCTGCCAAGGCGAAGGACCCGGAGTACGTCCCGCCGCCGGACGCCACCGAGATGGTCGGCGACCTCGTCGCGCTGCCCAGCACCCAGCCCAGCGCCCGGCTCGCCCTCGCGCAGAAGGGCGTGACGGCCGAGAACTGGTGGGCGGTGAACACCGCCAAGTTCGACGCCTACCGCACGATCGAGTCGGACCTCGCCGACCGGGCCGTGGCAGAGGCCTCCGGCATCGCCGCCGACGCCAAGCGGCAGGCGTTCATCATCGGCGCCGCCGTGGTCGTCGCCCTGCTCGCCGCGTTCGTCATCGCCGGGATGATGGCCCGCCAGATGTCCCGCTCGATGCGCCGGCTGCGCTCCGCCGCCTTCGACGTGGCCGAGCAGCGGCTGCCGACCCTCGTCGACCAGCTCTCGCGCACGGACCCGGGCCGGGTGGACACCCGCGTCCAGCCCATCCCGATCAACACCCGCGACGAGATCGGCGAGGTCGCCCGCGCCTTCGACCAGGTCCACCGGGAGGCCGTCCGGCTCGCCGCCGAGCAGGCCCTGCTGCGCGGCAACATCAACGCGATCTTCACCAACCTCTCGCGCCGCAACCAGTCGCTGATCGAGGGCCAGCTGACCCTCATCACCGACCTGGAGAACAACGAGGCCGACCCGGACCAGCTGGAGAACCTTTTCCGCCTGGACCACCTCGCGACCCGTATGCGCCGCAACGGCGAGAACCTCCTGGTCCTCGCCGGCGAGGAGCCCGGCCGCCGCTGGGACCAGCCGGTGCCGCTGGTCGACGTGTTGCGCGCCGCCGCCTCCGAGGTCGAGCAGTACGAGCGCGTCGAGCTCTCCGGCGTCCCCGAGGCCGACATCCACGGCCGCGCGGTCACCGACCTCGTGCACGCGCTGGCCGAGTTGCTGGAGAACGCGACGACGTTCTCCTCGCCGCAGACCAAGGTCCGCGTCACCGCGACCCGGCTGCCCGACGGCCGCATCATGATCGAGATCCACGACAAGGGCATCGGCCTCACCGCCGAGGACTTCGCGGACATCAACCACAAGCTGGCCAACCCGCCGACCGTGGACGCCGCGATCTCCCAGCGCATGGGCCTGTTCGTGGTCGGGCGGCTCGCCGACCGGCACGGCATCCGTGTCCAGCTGCGCCCCTCGGGCGAGCAGGCGGGCACGACCTCGCTGGTCATGCTCCCGGACGCGATCACCCACGGCGGCAGCGGCCAGCAGCCGGGCGGCTCCGACTTCGCGGGCCTTTCGGAGTTCACCGTCTCGACGATGATCCCGCAGCAGCCGTCCTTCGAGAAGGAGCCGCTGCGCACCGCGGCCGAGCTCGGCTTCGACGACAGCCGCTACGACGTGCCGGACGACGCGCGCGAGCTGGACCCGGTCGGCCGCTCCCTGATGCGCGAGGAGCGTCGCGCCGCCCTGGAGGCGCAGACGCACGGCCAGGACGGCGAGGACGACCGCCCGCTCTTCCGGGACGAGATCGAGCAACGCCAGTCCCAGCCGCACCAGCCGCACCAGTCGAACTACGCCGAGCACTCCGCGTACGACGCCCAGCAGCACGGCTACGACGACCAGCAGCAGATCGCCTACGACGATCAGAGTCAGGGCGGCTACGGCGGTCCGCAGCAGGGCGGCTACGACGACCGGCACCAGAACGGGTACGACGGATACGCCCCCGCGCAGTCGTCCTTCGAGGCGGAGCCGCTGGCCGCCTACGACGCCGGCTTCGCCCCGCAGAACGGCTATGCGGACTCCCCCCGGGACAGCTACAACGCCTTCGAGCAGCCCGTCCGGCAGGACGACTGGCAGGCGCGGGACGGCTACCAGGGCGACTTCCAGGCGCCGTACGCGCCCGAAGCGGAATCCGCGCAGAGCCCTGACGCGGCGGACCGGGAGAGCGTAGGCTTCGGCCCGGGCACCCCCGCCGGTCCCGGGCTCGCGGCGGGCCCCTCCCCTTCCGCCCCGCACGAGCTGACCGACGCGGGCCTGCCGCGCCGCGGCGGCCCCGGCGCCTCCCGGAGCCCGGAGCCCGCGCAGGACCGGCCCGCCGAGGCCGCCACCGACGCTCCCAGCTGGCGCTCGGCCAACGACGAGCGGTGGGGGCGCGCGGAGCGGCTGAAGGAGCCGAAGGCGGGCGGGGTCACCTCGTCCGGCCTCCCGCGCCGGGTGCCCAAGGCCAATCTGGTGGAGGGTGCCGCGGAGTCGACGCCGCAGGGCGGTCCCTCGATCTCCCGCGCGCCCGAGGACGTGCGGGGCAGGCTGAGCAATCTGCGCCGCGGCGTGCAGCGCGGCCGCAGTGAAGGCAGTAGTGATCAGCAGTGACCGTAGTGACGACGAACGGCCAGGACCGCGGGTTTCCCGGTGGCCCTGACAGCACCTACCACCAGGAGCGTTAGTGTGAGCCCGATGAGCCAGGCGGCACAGAACCTGAACTGGTTGATCACCAACTTCGTGGACAACACCCCCGGGGTGTCCCACACGGTGGTGGTCTCCGCCGACGGACTCCTTCTGGCGATGTCCGAAGGGTTCCCCCGCGACCGCGCCGATCAGCTGGCGGCCGTCGCGTCGGGACTGACCTCGCTGACGGCGGGCGCGTCCCGCATCTTCGAGGGGGGCGCGGTGAACCAGACAGTTGTGGAGATGGAGCGAGGATTCCTCTTCATCATGTCCATCTCCGACGGTTCCTCCCTTGCCGTCCTTGCACACCCGGAGGCGGACATTGGCCTCGTAGGGTACGAGATGGCACTTCTTGTCGACCGCGCGGGCACGGTTCTCACGCCCGACCTGCGTGCGGAGCTTCAGGGAAGCCTTCTCAACTGACAGACAAGCGGTGCGTTTTCGCGTCCCGTGGCCGTAAAGTTTCGGGACGCGGCTCCACAGTGATGGTGCCCAGCGCAGTCGGAGGAGGAGTACGTGTCTGGTTCAGCAACACCCCCGAGCGGTTCGTCGGCCCACTGGCCGCCCTACGGCCCCGCCCAGGGTCAGGGCCGGCCGGGCGCGGGCCACAGCGACGGCTCGCAGAACCGGTACGACTACCCCTCCCAGCCGAGCCACGCCCGGCCGGTCCGGCAGCCCGGTCCCTACGACCAGCCGCCGGCGCCCCGCATCCAGCCTGTGCAGCCGCAGCCACGTCCTGACGCGAGGCCCGCCGCCGCGAACAACCCCCTGGTGCGCCCGTACGCCATGACGGGCGGCCGCACCAGGCCGCGCTACCAGCTCGCCATCGAGGCGCTGGTGCACACCACCGCGCAGCCGCACCAGTTGCAGGGCCAACTGCCCGAGCACCAGCGGATCTGCCACCTCTGCCGAGAGATCAAGTCGGTGGCCGAGATCTCGGCCCTGCTCTCCATCCCCCTCGGCGTGGCCAGGATTCTCGTCGCCGACTTGGCGGAGGCGGGCCTGGTCGCCATTCATCAGCCCGGCGGCGACGAGAACGCCGGCGGCCAGCCAGACGTGACACTGCTCGAAAGGGTGCTCAGTGGACTTCGCAAGCTCTAGCGGAGGGCCGGTTGCTCAGAGTCGCTCCACCACGTCCGCGAAGATCGTGGTGGCGGGCGGCTTCGGCGTCGGCAAGACGACGTTCGTCGGCGCCGTGTCGGAGATCAACCCGCTGCGCACCGAGGCCGTCATGACGTCCGCGTCCGCGGGTATCGACGACCTCACCCACACCGGGGACAAGACGACCACGACGGTCGCCATGGACTTCGGCCGCATCACGCTCGACCAGGACCTGATCCTGTACCTGTTCGGCACGCCGGGACAGGACCGCTTCTGGTTCATGTGGGACGACCTGGTGCGCGGCGCGATCGGCGCGGTCGTCCTCGTGGACACCCGCCGCCTCGCCGACTGCTTCCCGGCGGTCGACTACTTCGAGAACTCCGGCCTCCCGTTCGTCATCGCCCTCAACGGCTTCGACGGCAACCAGCCCTACGGCCCCGACGAGGTCCGCGAGGCGCTGCAGATCGGCCCGGACACCCCGATCATCACGACGGACGCCCGGCACCGCGCCGACGCGAAGTCCTCGCTCATCACCCTGGTCGAGCACGCGCTGATGGCGCGCCTGCGCTAGGGCGCCGCACACGCGAAAGCCCCGCTCTCCTTGTGGAGGGCGGGGCTTCGTGCGTAGCGGCTCAGCGCCAGCTGTGCGGGGCGCGGAAGCCGGGCTCGCGCTCCAGGCGGCGCCAGCCGGCCCGGTTCTGCCGGACGCGGTGGGCCGGGGCCTGCGGGGCGGCGGCGGCGCGGGCCAGGAGGATCGCGGTGATGGCCGCGACCTCTTCGGGGTCGGCGTGGCCCTTCTCGACACGGATGTCAGGCATGGACATGGGGCGGGTCTCCTACGAGTAGGTGCCGCTACTGCGGCGGGTTGCCGTGCTTGCGGGAGGGCAGGTCGGCGTGTTTGGTGCGCAGCATGGCGAGGGAGCGGGCCAGCACCTCGCGGGTCTCGGCGGGGTCGATGACGTCGTCGACCAGGCCGCGCTCGGCCGCGTAGTAGGGGTGCATCAGCTCGGCCTTGTACTCCTTGACCATGCG
>NZ_JBEXOS010000061.1:0-50071 GCF_040611655.1 Streptomyces sp. NPDC006552 | reverse complement strand
GCGCCCCAGAGATGCGCACTGCGTGCGGCATCTCCCCGGGGAAGGCTGCGCGCAGCGCATGCCTTCAGGGGCGCGGGGAACTGCGCGACCAGCCACGACGGCGGTGCACCCGACCCACGAACCGAACCCGCCCCCAGGCCGGGCCCCCACCCACATCAACCCCGCCGCTCCGACCCCCCGAACATCTCCACCGCCCCCCGCACCTGCCCCAGCGCCCCAGAAAGCGCACTCATCGACCCGATCGCCCCCGCCACGAGCAACAGCGACCGCCGCAACCGCGGCACCTCCGGACACCCCCCGCGCGCCATCGCGTCGAGCGCGGCCAGCTCCTCCTCCGCGATCCCCCGGTCGGGAAACTCCGCCGGGTGCGCGGCGAGCTCCCGCCGCAGCCGGGAGACGGCCGCCCGCAGCTCCGAGACCCGCGGATCCTTCTCGTCGCCGTTCATCGGAGCCCGCCCCCGCGTCTGCCGCCGCCTGTGCTCCACACTCCGCGTCACAGGTCCCCCTCCGCACAGCGTTGTGCGCCTGTCATACGACTCCGGTGCAGTCCGCGCCGCGTACGCCCGCGCACTCAACTCGGCCTGGTGCGCGCCCAGTTAACGCCACGAGCCCCCTTTCGCGCCAGTCCGTTGCGTAAGGCAACTCCACCGGCGCAAGCACCCTCCGGCCCGGTGCGGTATGCAGGGGACATGACGACCGGAGAAACGGACGAGGTGGCCGGGCTGCTGCTGGCCGCGGGCGGCGGACGACGGCTCGGGGGGCGCCCCAAGGCCCTGCTCCCCCACCGCGGGCGCCCCCTGGTGGAACACGCGGTACGGATGCTGCGCGAGGGGGGATGCGGTCCGCTGCACGTGGTACTCGGAGCCGCGGCGGACGACGTACGGGCACGGGCCGGGCTGAAGGAGTGCGTGATCGTGGAGAACCCCGCGTGGCGCTCGGGAATGGGCGCGTCCCTGCGCGCGGGCCTGGACTCCCTCGCCGGTACCGGCGCGCGCGCCGCCCTCGTCCTGCTCGTGGACCAGCCGGGGATCGGCGCCGCCGCGGTGGCCCGGGTCCGCGCGGCCTACCGCTCCCCCGCCTCCCTGGCGGCGGCCGCGTACGACGGCGAGCGCGGGCACCCGGTGCTCTTCGGCCGCGACCACTGGGCGGGGATCGCGGCGAGCGCCGACGGCGACCGGGGCGCGCGGGCCTACCTGAAGGAGCACGCGGCCGCCGTGGAGCTGGTCGAGTGCGGAGATATCGCCGAGGCGTACGACATCGACACCGAGGAGGACCTCCGCCACCTTGAGTAAAAGGTGTGGCACTGAGCGCCACGATCTGTCGACTCAGAGAATCTCGACATCAACAAACCATTGAACTTCCACGATAAGGAAACTAATATCCACTGACGAGAAGGGCCGGCCCCCGGATCCGGGGGCAGCAGCCGTACCCAGGCGCCCTGGCACTCCGTGCCGCCACGCCGCCGCTCGCTGAAGGAAGTGACAGCCTCATGTCCGCACCAGCGCCGTCCCCGCTGGCCATCGTCGACGCCGCGCCCCTGCCCCGGCAGGACGAGGTGCTCACCGATGCGGCCCTCGCCTTCGTGGCCGAGCTGCACCGGCTGTTCACGCCCCGGCGTGACGAGCTCCTCGCCCGCCGCGCCGAGCGCCGCGCCGAGATCGCCCGCACCTCGTCGCTCGACTTCCGCCCCGAGACCGCCGCGATCCGCGCGGACGACTCCTGGAAGGTCGCTCCCGCTCCGGCCGCGCTGAACGACCGCCGGGTCGAGATCACCGGCCCCACCGACCGCAAGATGACGATCAACGCGCTCAACTCTGGTGCGAAGGTCTGGCTCGCCGACTTCGAGGACGCGTCGGCCCCGACCTGGGCGAACGTCATCGGGGGCCAGCTGAACCTGACCGCCGCCTACACCCGCTCCATCGACTTCACCGACGAGCGCACCGGGAAGTCGTACGCCCTGAAGGACGCCGGCCAGCTCGCCACGGTCGTCATGCGCCCGCGCGGCTGGCACCTGGACGAGCGCCACCTCGTGGACGCCGACGGCAAGCCGGTCCCCGGCGCCCTCGTCGACTTCGGCCTCTACTTCTTCCACAACGCCAAGCGCCTCATCGAGCTGGGCAAGGGCCCCTACTTCTACCTCCCGAAGACGGAGTCGTACCTGGAGGCCCGCCTCTGGAACGAGATCTTCGTCTTCGCCCAGGAGTACGTCGGCATCCCGCAGGGCACCGTCCGCGCCACCGTCCTCATCGAGACGATCACGGCCGCGTACGAGATGGAGGAGATCCTCTACGAGCTGCGCGACCACGCGAGCGGGCTCAACGCGGGGCGCTGGGACTACCTCTTCTCCATCGTCAAGAACTTCCGGGACGGCGGCGAGAAGTTCGTCCTGCCGGACCGCAACCTCGTGACGATGACCGCCCCCTTCATGCGCGCGTACACCGAACTCCTCGTCCGCACCTGCCACAAGCGCGGCGCGCACGCGATCGGCGGCATGGCCGCGTTCATCCCGTCCCGCAAGGACGCCGAGGTCAACAAGGTCGCGTTCGAGAAGGTCAAGAACGACAAGGACCGCGAGGCCGGCGACGGCTTCGACGGCTCCTGGGTCGCCCACCCCGACCTGGTGCCGATCGCCATGGAGTCCTTCGACAAGGTCCTGGGCGACAAGCCGAACCAGAAGGAGCGGCTGCGCGAGGACGTCTCCGTCGCCGCCGGTGACCTGATCGCCATCGACTCGCTCGACGCGAAGCCCACGTACGACGGGCTGGTCAACGCCGTCCAGGTCGGCATCCGGTACATCGAGGCATGGCTGCGCGGCCTCGGCGCCGTCGCCATCTTCAACCTCATGGAGGACGCGGCCACCGCCGAGATCTCCCGTTCGCAGATCTGGCAGTGGATCAACGCGGGTGTCGTCTTCGAGAACGGGCAGACCGCGACGGCCGATCTGGCCCGCGAGGTCGCCGCCGAGGAGCTGGCGAAGATCCGTGCCGAGATCGGCGAGGAGGCCTTCGCGGCCGGCGAGTGGCAGCAGGCCCATGACCTGCTCCTCCAGGTCTCCCTGGACGCCGACTACGCGGACTTCCTCACGCTGCCGGCCTACGAGCGGCTCCGCTGAGCCACCCGGACCCGAGCCCCCCGGCACCGCACTGTGCCGGGGGGCTCGTCCTGTCCCGGGAGCGTCTGCCAGGTCGGCGAAGCCGTCGGAGCGCGGCTCTCGTCGTGGCTGGTCGCGCAGTTTCCCGCGCCTCCGAGACGCGCACTGCGTGCGGCATCTCTCCGGGGAAGGCTGCGCGCAGCGCATGCCTTCAGGGGCGCGGGGAACTGCGCGACCAGCCACGACGGCGGCGCACCCGACCCACGAACCGAACCCGTCTCACCCCAGGTGCACGGACCAGTCCTGCTCAGCCGGCGGCTTCCCGTGCAGATCCGGCACCCGCTTCAACCAACCCGGCCGCCCCTTCTCCATGGCGACCGCGCGCCGCGCATCCGCCGCCGCCAGCTCGTCGCGGGAGGGAAAGTCCGTGGGCAGCCATGCCGCCGAGGCACGGGCGCGGGCCAGCAGATGGGACACGTACGCGTCCCGCGCCTCGTCCGGCGTCGCGAAGTCCGTGAGCCAGGCGTCCGGGACGAGACCGAGCACCTCGCGCAGCAACTCCTCCGTCACCCTGGGGGCCAGCTCCGCGTCGGCCGCGCGGGTGTCGGGGCCGTAACCGCCGAGCGCGTGGTGGCTGAAGTCGTACGCCTTGTCCGGCGCGGCCCCCTCCCAGCGGTGGTGGAAGACGAGGGCCGCGCCGTGGTCGATCAGCCAGAGCCGCGGCGGCACCGTCCCGGACGTGGGCCAGACCATGAGGTTCGAACTGTGCACCGTGCGGTCGACGTTGACGGTCAGCGCGTCGAGCCAGACGACCCGGCCGGCCTCCAGCGGGTCGACCGGGAAGACCTCGGCGACCTCGGGCGTGAAGTCCGCGGCGCCCGGCAGGAAGTCCATGCCGAGGTTGAGCCCCGCGCTCGCCCGCAGCAGGTCCTGGACCTCCTGGTGCGGCTCGTCGGTGGCGACCGCCGGGTCGAAGTGGGCGAGGACCAGCTCCGGGAAGCGCAGCCCGAGCCGGCGGGCCAGCTCGCCGACGACGACCTCGGCGACGAGCGCCTTGACCCCCTGCGCGGAGCCGGTGAACTTCAGCACGTACGTCCCGAGGTCGTCGGCCTCCACCACACCGGGGACGGAGCCTCCGGTGTGCAGCGGGTTCACGTACCGGGTGGCGGTGACTTCTCTGAGCACGCCGTCAGGCTATACGGGCGGCCCGGACCCCTCGGGGAGGGGAGCGGGGTCCTCGTTTTGGCATGTCCCCTCTGTGATCCATAAGATCCGCCGATGATCACTAGACAACGGCTGGCGGCGGGCGCGGGCGCCCTGCTCGCCGCCCTGGCCCTCGGCGGGCTCATACCGGCCGGCAGCGCGGCCGCCGCCGACGAGCCCGCCGGGGACGCCCCCGCCCCCAAGGTCGAACTCGTCCTGGACGTCAGCGGTTCCATGCGCGCCCGCGACATCGACGGCGACTCCCGGATGGCGGCGGCCAAGCAGGCGTTCAACGAGGTACTCGACGCGACGCCCGAGGAGGTCCAGCTCGGGATCCGCACGCTCGGAGCCAACTACCCGGGCGACGACCGCAAGACGGGGTGCAAGGACACCGCACAGCTCTACCCCGTGGGCCCGCTGGACCGCACCGACGCCAAGACCGCCGTCGCGACGCTCAGCCCCACCGGCTGGACGCCGATCGGCCCGGCCCTGCTGAAGGCGGCCGGCGACCTGGACACCGGTGAGAAGGGCGGCACCCGCCGCATCGTCCTCATCAGCGACGGCGAGGACACCTGCCAGCCCCTCGACCCGTGCGAGGTGGCGCGCGAGATCGCCGCCAAGGGCATCGGTCTCACCATCGACACGCTCGGCCTGGTGGCGGACGCCAAGACCCGGGCGCAGCTCTCCTGCATCGCCGACGCCACCGGCGGCACGTACACCTCGGTCCGGCACAAGGAGGAACTGAGCGACCGCGTGGGCCAGTTGGTGGACCGCGCGGCCGACCCGGTCGTCACGCCCGTCGCCGTCGACGGCGCCGCGCAGTGCGCGGACGCACCGCAGCTGAAGCCCGGCCTCTACACCGACCGCGAGAAGTTCGGCGAGCACCGCTACTACCGCGTGGACGTGGCGCCGGGCAAGGAGCTGCGTGCCTCGGTGAGCGTCGCGGCCGACCGAGCCGTCAACCGGGACTACGGTGTGTTGCTGCGCGCGGTCACCACGCACGGCCGCGAGATCGTGCGCGGCCAGGAGGCCGGGGACGGGCGCACCGACGTCATCTCGACAGGGCTGCGCTACCCGAAGTCCGAGGACGACGGGTCCGATGACGACAGTGACGAGGCGCAGCCGGAGACGGTCTGCCTCCAGGTCTCCAACTCCTACTCCGCGCCCGCGTCGGTGAAGACGACCCCGGGCCTGCCGGTCGAGCTGACCGTCGACGTGGTGGACGGCCCCGACGCGGCGTCCGACGTCGCGGCGTTCGGACTCGGCCACGGCTGGTGGCTGCTGGCCGCGCTCGTCGTGGTGGGCTTCCTGGCGGGTGTGCTGTGGGGCTGGATCTCGCGCTGGCGTGTCGCCGTATGGAGGACCAACTGATGCGACGTACAAGGCTGTTCCTCGCGGGTGTGGTGCTGGCCCTGACGACATGGACGGTGGCCGCGGGGCCCGCCGTCGCGGACGATGACGAGGGCGCGAAGAAGGCGCCGACCGAGGCGGGCACGTCGTTCCGGACCGCCACGGCGGTCGAACAGGGGCAGAAGGCGACGGCGAGCGCCTCGACCGGCGACTACCTGTACTGGGCGTTCCCTGCCGACCAGGGGCAGCGGCCCACGGTGCGGGCCACCGTCGAACTGCCCGCGGCGCAGACCCGGCACGGCGCCCAGACCTGGCGGCTCGACGTGTACGACGGGCTGCGCCGCCGCCAGTCCTGCATGTACGGGACCCAGGCCCGCGCGGTGGCGGCCGATGCCGCGCGCGTGGGCCTCGCGTGCACGCTGCGGACGGTGCGGGCCTGGTCGGAGCCGTGGGCGAACGACCCGCTGCCCGGCACGTACTACGTCCGGCTTACCGTGACCGATCTGGCCGGTGCCGATCTCGGCCTGCCGGTCTCGGCGTCGGTCGAGGCCGCGTCGAAGGGTATGGGGGGCGCGGCGGCGGTCGACGGTTCGCTCTCCGCGCCGCTGGTCCCCGGCACGGCCGGCACCACGGACGACCACGACTGGGCCTCCGGCTGGTGGACCAGTCGCTGGGTCTGGACGGCGCTCGGCGCGGTGCTCGCGGCGCTGGCGGGCATCGGGGGGTACGCCTTGACGCGCGGCCCGGGCCGCCCGCCCCGGGTGCCCCCGGCGGCCTAGCGGGCTCCTACCCAGCCCCCTGAGGGGCGCGGGGAACTGCGCGACCAGCCACGACGGCGGCGCACCGACGAACGCGACCCCAGCCCCTCCGGCGCGCGGGCCACGGGGCTCCGCCCCGGACCCCGCTCATCGATCGCCGGAGGGGCTGGATCAGGCGGAGGTGGCCGAGAGGCTGGAGGTGGCCGAGTCCGACCGCAGGGCCTTGGCCAGCGGTCCGGCTCCGGTCACTTCGACCCGCCCGGCCCGCACCGCCGCCACCAGCCCCACCTCGCCCCGCGCGAAAGCAGCCCCCGCATCCGCGTCCAGCGTCACCCGCGCATCGGGCTCACCCTCGTACCGGCCGTCCCCGTACCCGGCCTCGTCCCCGAGCCGCACATGGAACTCCCCCTCGGCGAGCCGCACTTCGAGCACCCCGGACTCGCCGAGCCCCGCCAGCTCGCGCAGCACCGGCAGGGCCAGCCAGTGCGCCCGCACCGCGTCCGTGGGCCGCCGCTCGCCGAGTTCCGGCGCGCCCCACTCCCCCAGCGCCTGGAGGACGGGGAGCAACTGGCGTCCGCGCGGGGTGAGTTCGTACACGTAGGCGGAGGCGGGCGCCGGCAGTCTGCGCCGTGCGGCGAGTCCGTCGCGTTCCATGTCCTTGAGCCGCGTCGCCAGCATGTCGGTGCTGACGCCGGGCAGGTCGGCATGGAGGGCGGTGTAGCGGCGCGGGCCCCCGAGGAGTTCGCGGACGATCAGGAGCGTCCAGCGGTCTCCGACGACGTCGAGAGCGCGGGCGGTGGCGCAGTACTGGTCGTAGCTTCGGCGTGGCATGAGGCGCAGTCTATGCAATCCGTTGGACTTTCCAAGCTCCCACTTGGTAAAACCA
Organism: Streptomyces sp. NPDC006552; assembly: GCF_040611655.1. Lineage (NCBI taxonomy): Bacteria > Bacillati > Actinomycetota > Actinomycetes > Kitasatosporales > Streptomycetaceae > Streptomyces > Streptomyces sp. NPDC006552. The sequence continues at coordinate 42,783 of NZ_JBEXOS010000061.1, read as the reverse complement.
AGCAACAAGAGTCACGGAGTACGCACCGCACCACGTCACCTGGTCCGCCTGGAGGGCACGCGCATGGAGTTCCGGCAGTCGAGCAAGCTGAGCGAGGTCTGCTACGAGATCCGCGGCCCGGTGATCGAGCACGCGAACGCGCTGGAGGAAGCGGGCCACAGCGTGCTGCGGCTGAACACGGGCAACCCGGCGCTCTTCGGCTTCGAGGCGCCGGAGGAGATCGTTCAGGACATGATCCGGATGCTGCCGCAGGCCCACGGCTACACCGACTCGCGCGGCGTCCTCTCCGCCCGGCGCGCCGTCGCCCAGCGCTACCAGGGGCTCGGCCTGGACGTCGGCGTGGACGACGTCTTCCTCGGCAACGGCGTCTCCGAACTGGTGACGATGGCCGTCCAGGCGCTCCTGGAGGACGGCGACGAAGTCCTCATCCCGGCGCCCGACTTCCCGCTGTGGACGGCCGTCACCACGCTCTCCGGGGGCCGGGCGGTGCACTATCTCTGCGACGAACAGTCGGACTGGTACCCGGATCTGGACGACATGGCGGCGAAGATCACCGACCGCACCAAGGCCATGGTGATCATCAATCCGAACAACCCCACGGGCGCCGTCTACCCCAAGGACGTCGTCGAGGGCATGCTCGACCTGGCCCGCCGGCACGGCCTGATGGTCTTCGCCGACGAGATCTATGACCAGATCCTCTACGACGACGCCGTCCACCACAGCGCCGCGGCCCTCGCCCCCGACCTAGTCGTCCTCACCTTCTGCGGCCTGTCCAAGACGTACCGCGTCGCGGGCTTCCGCTCCGGCTGGCTGGTCGTCACCGGACCGCAGCAGCACGCGAAGAGCTACCTGGAGGGCCTGACGATGCTCGCCTCCATGCGGCTGTGCCCGAACGCGCCCGCCCAGTACGCCATCCAGGCCGCGCTCGGCGGCCGCCAGTCGATCCGTGAACTCACCCGTCCCGGCGGGCGGTTGCACGAGCAGCGCGACAAGGCGTGGGAGAAGCTGAACGAGATCCCCGGCGTCAGCTGCGTCAAACCGAAGGGCGCCCTGTACGCGTTCCCGCGCCTCGACCCGAAGGTCCACCCGATCGTCGACGACGAGAAGTTCGTCCTGGACCTGCTGCTGCGCGAGAAGATCCAGGTGGTCCAGGGCACCGGCTTCAACTGGCCCCGTCCCGACCACTTCCGCATCCTCACGCTCCCGTACGCTGACGACCTCGACGCCGCCATCAGCCGCATCGGCCGCTTCCTCAGCGGCTACCGGCAGTGAGGCGGCGGGCCGCGCCGGACCGACGGGAGAGTCAGTGAGCGCCTGCTCCACGTGTGCGTATCCGAGCCACACCCAGTTCGCCTCGCCCGAGCTCATCGGCGCGATCGTCTCGGGCCGCTTCGACCGGGCCCAGGACCCGGCCTGGCGCACGTCGGGCGCGGCGACGGCGCAGGAGTACGCGCGCTGGTGCGGGCACCTGTGCGGCGCCACCTGCCTGCGCATGGCACTCGGCGACGAGGCGCCCTCGCTCTTCGAACTGCGCGACGGCGCGCTGAAGTTCGGTGCGTACACCGTGGACGTGGACGGTGAGATCCACGGGATGATCTACGCGCCCGCCGCCGCGTACCTGCGCGAGGTGCACGGCGTCGACGCTCAGGTGCACCGCGAGCTGACGACCGGCGGGATCGGGGAGCTGCTCGACGCGGGCCGGCTCGTCCTCGCCTCCGTCCACTACTCGATCCGCCGCCCCGACGAGCCCGCGCCGGGGCGCGGCGGCCACCTCGTCCTGGTCACCGCCCGCACCCCGGACGGGGCGGGTTTCCACTTCCACAATCCGTCCGGCACGGACGCGGCGACCCGGACGGCGGCGCTGCCGGTGGAGCGGTTCGGCGCGTACTTCGCGGGCCGGGGCCTGTCGCTGACGCCGGCCGCGGGGGCTTAGGTGGACGCGGCGCTGATCGCGGTGCTCGGCACGCTGCTCGGCTCGGTCGTCACGCACTACTTCCAGGGGCGGGCGACGGTTCGCGGCGCCGAGCTGGCCCGGGCGGAGCAGCTGCGGCAGGAACGCATCGCGAGCTACAGCGGTTTCGCGAGCGCCCTCTTCGACTACCGGCGCAGCCAGAACGACCGCTGGTTCCGCGCCCACGAACAGCCCGGCACCCGCGAGGCGGAGTCGGCGCGGTTCGCCTCGTACGAGGCCCGCATCGCGGCGCGCCAGGCACTGGCGATGGTGCAACTGGTCTGCGACGTACCGCGGTTGCGGCACCTGGCCGAGACCGCCTTCGAGTCGGCGAACTGCCTGCACGAGGCGGTGGACGAGCAGGACCGCGACCGGCGCTCGCAGCGCTGCAAGCACGCCCTGGCGGCGTTCGTCGAGGCGGCCGCGCCGAGCGTGCAGTAGCCGGGCGCTCAGCCCTCGCCGAGCAGGAAGGACAGGGCCGTGACGGGGTCCGGGCCCGGCTCGCCCCGGGGCCACCAGTCCTCGCGGCCCGGGTCGGACTCGTACCCGTACCACCGGCCGTCGCGGCCCAGGCGGAGCTGGACGGCGGCCGTCGACAGGCGGTTGCGGCGGGGGCGGAACTCCGGGCGGCCCGCGGCGAGCAGGGCGGGGCGGGCGCGGTCGAAGGGGCCGGCCGGCGGGTCCCACTCCTCTTCCAGGACGCTGAGGCCGGCGAGGCCGCCCTGGCGCCAGGCCGCGACCGCGCGGGCGAGGTCGGCCGGGGTGCGTCCGGTGCCGCGGGAGAGCGCGGCGTACAGCGCGCGGGTGGCCGCGGTGAGGCCCGCGCCGGGGTGGGCGGCGGCCAGCCGGACGGCGTCCTGCCACGGGGTCAGGCCGCCGGTCGGGTCCGCTCCCGTGGTCAGCAGGGCGTGCGCGCGTATCCCCGCCTCCGTGGCCAGCAGGTCGAGGGCGAGCGGGTCGGGGCCGCCGGGGGCCTGGGGGTAGGACGGCGGGCGCTCGGGGTACGCCGGGGGCGGGAACTCCGGCGGCAGCGGCGCGAGCCGGCCGGACCGGGCGAACGCCTCCCGCGCGGTGACCGAGTCCGGCGCGGGCGCCGCGGCCGTGGTCCGCTCCCGCGCGGTGTGCGTCGCGTTGCGCCGCGTCAGGTCGGCCAGCAGCTCCTGCTCGCCGCGGCCGCGCAGCAGGAACAGGACGAAGGGGTCCTCGTCGACGAGGCGCGCCGTCTGGTAGCAGAGCGCCGCCGCGTGTTTGCAGGGCTCGGCGCGGTCCGGGCAGGTGCAGTCCGGGATCAGGTCGTCGACGGCGGGCAGCAGGTCGACGGCGGCGGCGAGCGCGTGCGGCACGTCCTTGTCGAGCAGCGACGCCAGGTGCTCGGGGCGGGCCGCGGCCGTCTCCACGAAGTGCTCCCACTCGTCTTCTGAGAGGGTGCGCAGGCGCAGGTCGGCGCGGTAGGGGCGGGGCCGCGAGCCGTGGACGTAGGCGGTGACGCGGCCCGGCGTGACGGTGATCGCGTCGACGTGGCCGCGGTCGGCGTAGGCCCGGCCGCGCGCGAGGCGGGCGGGGTCGAGGGCGGTGTCCTCCAGGGCGTCCACCCACGCGTTCCCCCACCAGGTGAGGGCCGTGCCGTCGCCCGGGGCGGCACGCGGCGGCAGCGGCGGGAAGGTGCGGCGGGTGTCGGTGTGCCGGGCCTGCGCGCGCTCGGCGGCGCCGGCCCGCCCTGGGATGTGCACGGCGTGCGGTCCGCTGCGGGCCGGGCTCATGCCGGCCCCCTGCGCAGCGAGACCAGGTCGGTCAGCTCCCGGTCGGTCAGCTCGGTGAGCGCCGCCTCGCCGGAGCCGAGCACGGCGTCGGCCAGCGCCCGCTTGGCGACGAGCAGTTCGGCGATCTTGTCCTCGACCGTGCCCTCGGTGATGAGGCGGTGCACCTGGACGGGCTGGGTCTGTCCGATGCGGTAGGCGCGGTCGGTGGCCTGCTCCTCGACCGCCGGGTTCCACCAGCGGTCGAAGTGCACGACGTGGCCCGCGCGCGTGAGGTTGAGACCGGTGCCCGCGGCTTTCAGGGAGAGCAGGAAGACGGGGACCTCGCCGGCCTGGAACCGGTCCACCATGCGCTCGCGCTCGGCGACCGGGGTGCCGCCGTGCAGCAGCTGGGTGGGGATGGAGCGGGTCGCCAGGTGGGTGGCGAGGAGCCGGGCCATCGACACGTACTGGGTGAAGACGAGGACCGAGTTCCGCTCGGCGACGATCGTGTCGAGCAGCTCGTCCAGGAGGGCGAGCTTGCCCGAGCGGCCCGCGAGCCGCACGCGTCCGCCCTCGCTCTCCGCCTCCTTCAGGTACTGCGCGGGGTGGTTGCAGATCTGCTTGAGCGAGGTGAGCAGCTTCATGATCAGGCCCCGGCGGCCGATGCCCTCGGCGGCCTCGATGACCGCCATGGACTCGCGCACCACGGCCTCGTAGAGCGACGCCTGTTCCCGGGTGAGGGGCGCCGGGTGGTCGGACTCGGTCTTGGGCGGCAGCTCGGGCACGATGCCTGGGTCGGACTTCTTGCGGCGCAGGATGAACGGGCGCACGAGGCGGGCGAGGCGCTCGGTCGCCTCGGGGTTCTCCAGCGGCCCTTCGCCCTCGACGGCGCGCGCGTGCCGGGCGCGGAACGCCTTGAGGGGGCCCAGCAGGCCGGGCGTCGTCCAGTCGAGCAGGGCCCACAGCTCGGACAGGTTGTTCTCGACGGGGGTGCCGGTGAGCGCCACGCGCGCGGGGGCGTCGATGGTGCGCAGGGCCTTCGCCGTCGCCGAGTTCGGGTTCTTCACGTGCTGCGCCTCGTCGGCGACGACCATGCCCCAGCCGTGCTCCGCGAGTTCGGCGGCGCGGCTGCGCAGGGTGCCGTACGTGGTGAGGACGAAGCCGCCGTCGCTGCCGCGCAGGGTGCGGTCGGCGCCGTGGAAGCGGCGCACGGGGACGCCGGGGGCGAACCGGTTGATCTCCCGCTGCCAGTTGCCCAGCAGGGAGGCGGGGCAGACCACGAGGGTCGGCGCCGGCCGGTTCCTGCGCAGGTGCAGGGCGATGAGGGTGACTGTCTTGCCGAGCCCCATGTCGTCGGCGAGGCAGCCGCCGAGTCCGAGCGAGGTCATCAGGTCGAGCCAGGCGAGGCCGCGCAGCTGGTAGTCGCGCAGGGTCGCGTGCAGGCCCGCGGGCTGCCCGACGGTGTCGACGCCGCGGGTGAGCCGGTCGCGCAGCTCGGCGAGCCGGCCGGTGGGCACGGCGGCGACGCGCTCCCCGTCGACCTCGGCCTCGCCGGTGAGCGCCACGGCCAGCGCGTCGGCCGGCTGAAGGAGGCCCAGTTCGCGCTTGCGGGCCTTGCGGACGAGGTCGGGGTCGACGACGACCCACTGGTCGCGCAGCCGGACCACGGCGCGGTGGGACTCGGCGAGCAGGTCCATCTCGTGCTCGGTGAGCGGATCTCCGTCCAGGGCCAGCTGCCAGTTGAAGACGAGCAGTTCGTCGCTGTCGAAGAAGGTCGTGCCGTCGGTGGCCGAGCCGGGGGCGGTCTGCGCGCGTACGACGGCCGCCGCGGTGAGCGAGCGGGCCAGCTCACGCGGCCAGTGCACGCTGACCCCGGCCTGGGCGAGCCGGGCCGCGCCGGGTCCGAGCAGGTCGGTCAGCTCGCTCTCGCAGAGCGCGAGCACGTCGGGCACGTCCTGCTCCAGGAGCCGGCCGAGCGGCGGCCAGGCGGCGACGGCGCGGCGCACGGCGAGGACCGCGTCGATCCGGGCGCGGGGCCCGAAGTGGTCGGAGGCGTCACCGGCCCACAGGTGCGCGGCGTCCACCACGCGCGTGGGGTCGGCGAGGCTGTGCACCTGGACGACGGCGGCGCCGGCGCGGCGCGCCCCCGGGGCCCCCGGTGACCCGCTCTCCTCCTCGGCGTCGAAGAGCAGCTGCTGCGCGAGGTCGAGCCGGAGCGACACCCGCACCCCCGTGTCGAGTCCGGCCGCCGCCTCCACGGCCCAGGGCCGGGCGTGCGGGAGGTGCTGGGGGGCGACGGCGGCGAACGGGGCGCCCGCCGCGTGGGCCGCGGCCGGGGTGCGGGGCAGCGTGTCGGCCACCGCGTCCACGAAGGCGCGGACCAGGGCCTGCGGCTCGGGCAGCCGCAGCGGCTTGCCGCCGGGCACCGGGGTGGCGTACCCCTCGACGGGCAGGGCGGCGGCGATGGCCCCCAGCTGGGCGACGTCGTCCGCGTCCAGCGGGCCGGCGCGCCACGCGTCGTGGTCGTCGGCGGTGAGGCCGGGCAGCAGCCGGCCGCGGGCGACGAGGTGCAGCGCGTGCGCGGCGGCGGCGCCCCAGGCGGCCGCGGCGGGGTGGGCGCCGCGGGTGCGGCGGGCCCGGACGAGCAGGGGCAGCGCCTCGGCGACCGGCAGCACGAGCGCGGGCACCTCGCGGGCGCGTGCGCCCGCGCCGTGCGGCCGCACGACCGTGAGCGTGGCGTCGGCGCCGGGCGGACCCGCGCCGTCCGGCGACCAGAACGCGACCCTTCCCTCCCGGGGCAGGGCGGCGGGCAGGAAGACGGCGGCGGCGCCGAGGACGGCACCGGTCAGCTCCGGCACGGCCACGCCACCTCCCCTCCGCGTTCGCGATCGGCCCGGACGCGGACCGATCTAGACCTTACGGCCCGGGTCCGACAATCCCCGGTCCACGGGCTGTCCCGGAGGCCCGGCGCACCGCTGCGGTGCAGGTCGGCGGGGTCGGGGCGGAGCGCCCCGTGTACCGTTCGTTCAACAATGTCCCTGTCCCCTCCCGACCCCAGAACAGGCGTGAACCGTGGGTGATCTGCTCCTCGTCCGGCACGGTGAGACCGAATGGGCGCTGACCGGTCAGCACACCGGCCTCACCGACATCCCGCTGACCGAGAACGGCCGCGAGGAGGCGCGCAGGGTCGCGCCGCTCGTCGGCAGTTACCACGTGGGGGCCGTCTTCGTGAGTCCCCTGGGCCGGGCCCGCGAGACCGCCGAGCTGGCGGGCCTGCACCGCTTCACCGTCGACCCGGATCTGCGGGAGTGGGACTACGGCGCCTACGAGGGCGTGACGACGCGGGAGATCCAGCGCACCCGGCCCGACTGGTACCTCTTCGACGACGGGGTGCCGCCCGGGCCGCCCGAGCACCCGGGTGAGACCCCGGAGGAGGTGGGCGAGCGGGCCGACCGGATGCTCTCCAAGGTGGACGCGGCGCTCGCCAACAACGAGGGCAGCGTGGTCCTCGTCTCGCACAGCCACTTCCTGCGGGTCCTGACCGCCCGCCGCCTGGGCCTGCCCCCGTCGGGCGGCTCGCACTTCCTGCTGGCGACCGGCACGGTGAGCAGGCTCAGCACGGAGCACGGCCGCCCGGTGGTCTCCGGCTGGAACCTGCGCCCGTCGAGCGGCTGAGCGAGCCGCGCCGGGATCGGGGACACGGCCGGGGCTCGTCCGGGCCTGATCCGTCCGTGCGGGCCCCTGCGCCTCGTCGCGGCCCGCGAGCCATGCGTCCGGGCGCCTGGTCGGCGCGTTGTCAGTGGCGTCGTGCACCATCGTCGGCAGGAGGTGCGCCATGACCCGACCGCCGACCGCCGCGCAGCGGCGCATCATCGACGCCGCCGATCCGCAGACGGGCCGGATCAGCGGCGGCGCCGCCCAGCTGGCGCGGCTCGTCGCGCTGAAGCTGGCGTTCCGGCATCCGCGGCCGCCGCACGAGCACTTCCTCACCCCGGCCGGGCACCGCGTCCGCGAGGCGGGACCGGAGGCACCCGGGCCCGCCGCCGCGCCGGCCCCGCCCTCCGGCTCCGACGGCGTGTTCACCGCGCGGCTCGGCGGCGAACCGGCGCCCCCGTCCCCGCCGGCCCGGGCCCGTGAGGTCCGCACCGCCTGGCAGGGCCTCCTGGAGATCCGCCGCATGACCGCCCCGGACGGCGCCACGGACCGGCCCTGCGCCTGGGAGCGGAGCCGGCTGCCGCACGCGGCGGCGCTCGCCCTGGAGGCCGCGGGCTGTCCGCCCGCGACCGCGACGGCCCCCGGGTACCGGGTGACCGAGACCCCGCAGCCCGAGGCCGTCGCCGTACACGATCCGGACCCGGAGAACCGCGCGGCCTGTGCGGCGGCGCTGCGGCAGGCCGGCTGGCAGGTGAGCGAGCACGCACGGCCCCGCGGCGGCGACCGGTACCTCCTGGCCTCGCCGAGACGGGCGTGAGCGCCGCCTGTCCGCAGAGCACGTAGATCGATCGAAGGGAACGCCGTGGCAGAGCCGTACACCGTCCGGATCGAGGTCCGTGGCTATGAAACCGATTCACAGGGACACCTGAACCAGGCCGTCTACCTGCAGTACGCCGAGCACGCACGCTGGTCGGCCCTGCGCCGCGCCGGCATCGAGCAGAGCACGCTCCTCGGCCGCGGGGTGGGCCCGGTCGCCCTGGAGACGACCGTCCGCTACCTGCGGGAACTGCGCGCCGGTGACGAGGTGGACGTGGACTGCGTCTTCGAGTGGGGGGACGGCAAGACGTTCCGTATCCGGCAGTCGGTGACGAGGAGCGACGGCACCGTCTCGGCGGAAGTGACGTCGGTGGGCGGCCTGTTGGATCTCACCGCGCGCAAGCTGGTCAAGGACCCGGCAGAGGTGTTCAGGGAGCTGGCGACGGATCCGGGCGTCCTCGGTCTGTGACGGCGCCGGGCGGGCCGCCGTACCCGCCGTTCACGTGGGTCACCCCGGTCCGTCCGCGCGGCGTCACGCGCGGGGCCGCCCCAGGGGGTATGCACTCACCATGCCCTTGGCCCGCCGTACGTTCCTGACCGCGCTCACCGGATCGGCTCTGGTGTCGTGCGCGGACGCCTCCGCCGAGCGGGCGGATGCCGCGCCCCCCGCCCCGCACGCCGCCGCGGCCGCCGCGCGCCGCCTGCTCGGCCGCCACGCGGAGCAGCTGGTCTTCCGCCCGCTCACGGGTGCGGGCGAGAGCTTCCGCGTGGACGGGCAGGCCGGCCGCGTGCGGATCGCGGGCACCTCTCCCGCGGTCCAGCTCATGGGCCTGCGCCACTACCTGAAGCACGTGGCGCACGCCAACATCTCCTGGGCGGGCGAGCAGCTGGACCTGCCCGGCCGGCTGCCCGCCCCGCCGCGCCCGCTCACCGGCAGCGCGAACGTCCCGCACCGCTTCGTCCTGAACGACACCAACGACGGGTACACGGGGGCGTACCACGACTGGGCGTACTGGGAGCGGGAGCTGGACGTGCTCGCCCTGCACGGCTTCAACGAGGTGCTCGTGTACACCGGCGCGGACGCGCTCTACCACCGGGTGCTGCGCCGCTTCGGTTACGGGGACGAGGAGCTACGGCAGTGGATCCCGGCCCCGGCCCATCAGCCGTGGTGGCTGCTGCAGAACCTGGCGGGTGCGGCGGGCGGCCCGGTGCCGGCCGGGCTGCTCGCGCGGCGGGCGCGGCTGGGGCGCCGGATCGCCGACCGGGTCCGGGAGCTGGGCATGAAGCCGGTCCTGCCCGGCTACTTCGGCACGGTGCCGCCCGGGTTCGCGGACCGCAACGCCGGCGCGCACGTGGTGGCACAGGGTGACTGGTACGGGCACCGGCGGCCGGACTGGCTCGACCCGCGCGGCCCGCACTTCGCCCGGGTGGCGGCCGAGTTCTACCGCACGCAGGAGGCGATGTTCGGTCCGGCGGAGCTGTTCAAGATGGATCTGCTGCACGAGGGCGGCAAGCCGGGTGACGTGCCGGTACCCGATGCGGCGCGCGGCGTCGAGAAGGCGTTGCGGGCGGCGCACCCGAAGGCGACCTGGGTGATCCTGGGCTGGCGCAACAACCCGCCGAAGGCGATCGTGGACGCCGTCGACAAGACCGGCATGCTCGTCGTCGACGGCATCTCCGACCACTACCCGACGGTGACGGACCGTGACGCCGACTGGGACGGCACGCCGTACGCCTTCGGCTCCATCTGGAACTTCGGCGGCCATACGACGCTGGGCGCCAACACCCGTGACTGGGCACAGCTCTACGAGGAGTGGCGGACACGGCCCGGCGGCGCCCTGCGGGGCACCGCGCTCATGCCGGAGGCCGCCGACAACAACCCGGCGGCGTTCGAGCTGTTCGCCGAACTCTCATGGCGCACAGGGACGTTGGATCTGAAGCGCTGGTTCGAGGAGTGGTCCGTGGCGCGGTACGGCGGGCGCGACCCGCAGGCCGTCGCGGCCTGGGACGTCCTGCGGCGCACCGCGTACGGCACGACGCGCGCCGACGGCTGGGGCGAGGGCGCGGACGGCCTGTTCGGGGCGCGGCCCGCCCTGACGGCCCGGTCCGCGGCGTCCTGGTCGCCGAAGCAACTGCGGTACGACGCAGCCGAGTTCGAGCAGGCGCTCGGCCATCTGCTGGCCGTGCAGCCGGAGTTGCGCGACTCGTCGGCGTACCGCCGGGACCTCCTAGACGTGGCCCGCCAGGCGCTCTCGAACCGCAGCCGCGCTCTGCTCCCGCAGATCAAGAAAGCGTACGAGTCCAAGGACGCGGCGGCTCTGGACCGGTTGAGCGGCGAGTGGCTCGGCCTGATGGACCTGCTGGAGCGGTTGCTCGCCACCGACGCCGACCACCTGCTGGGGAAGTGGGTGGCGGAGGCGCGCGCCTGGGGCGCGAGCGACGCGGAGCGGGACCGTCTCGCGTACGACCAGTTGTCCCTGGTGACGTCGTGGGGGACGCGCGCGGGGGCCGACGCCGGCCTGCATGACTACGCCAACCGCGAGTGGGCCGGACTGGTCGGCGGCCTCTACCGCACGCGCTGGGCCACGTACTTCGAGGAACTCGCCGCCGCGCTCGACGCGGGGCGTCCTGCACGCCGGACCGACTGGTTCGCCCTGGAGGACGCCTGGACCCGCGACCCCGGCGACCTGTTGACGACCCCCACGGGAGACACGCACACCGTGGCGACCGAGGTACGCGACCGCTTGCGCGGAGCCTGACACCGCCCACAACCACCTGCGCCGGGCCCGACGCCATCCGCCCTCGGTACGGAGGCACGCGAGTGCCTGCGCCAGGCCCGACGCCGCCCGCCCTCGGTGCGGAGGCACGAGACCACCCACGCGTGACCTGACGCCGCCTGCCACCCAGCAGAGAGGGAGGCGACCACTCACCCGGGGTCCGACGCCTCCCCCGGCCGGGCCAGCCGCCCGGAGCCACCGGTCCCCGGGGGCCACCTACAGCCACCCGGGCCCACCCGTCACCGCCCACCCCAGCGGAAGCGTTTCGGTACGGCTTCTGCCGAATCGTTTCCCCGCACGCCCCCCCAACTTCCCCCGAAGCCAACTTGACGGGTATACGTCATCCGCAATCTCTGGTAGGAAACCTTCCTAACAGTCGACGACGGAACCGCCGCCCGTCGACGGAACGACGAACTCCCCTTTGGAGGAACCGTGTTCACCCCCCACAAGCACCCCTCCCGCCGCGCCCTGCTCACCTTCCTCGGCGCCACGGTCGTGGCCGCCCCGCTCCTGTCCACCCAGCTCGCCGGGGCCGCGCCCGCCGCCTCGGCCGCGAGTGGGCTCGACGACCCGGCGAAGAAGGAGATCGCCATGAAGCTGGTGTCGAGCGCCGAGAACTCCTCGCTCGACTGGAAGGCCCAGTACGGCTACATCGAGGACATCGGCGACGGCCGCGGCTACACCGCCGGGATCATCGGCTTCTGCTCCGGCACCCACGACATGCTCGACCTAGTCGAGCTGTACACCCGGCGCAAGCCCGGCAACGTCCTCGCGAAGTACCTGCCCGCCCTGCGCGAGGTCGACGGCAGCGACTCGCACGACGGCCTCGACCCCAACTACCCGCGCGACTGGGCGAAGGCGGCGCAGGACGCCGTCTTCCAGCAGGCGCAGAACGACGAGCGCGACCGGGTCTACTTCAACCCGGCGGTCAGCCAGGGCAAGGCCGACGGGGTCGGCACGCTCGGCCAGTTCACGTACTACGACGCGATCGTGATGCACGGCGACGGCTCCGACCCCACCAGCTTCCGCGGCATCCGCAAGCGCGCGCTGGGCAAGGCGAAGCCACCCGCCCAGGGCGGTTCCGAGGTGACGTGGCTCAACGCCTTCCTCGACGCCCGGGTGTGGGCCATGCGGCAGGAGGAGGCGCACAGCGACACCAGCCGCGTCGACACGGCGCAGCGCGTCTTCTTGAAGGCGGGCAACCTGAACCTGGACCCGCCGCTGGACTGGAAGGTCTACGGGGACAGCTACCACATCGGGTGAGCGGCCCCGCCCGCGCGGCGGCTCGTCCGGAGTGCGGCCACTCCGGACGGGCCTTTGCCCGCCGGTCAGTGGACGCCGGCCGCCGAGGCGCCCGTCCGCTGTTCGACGATGGCTCCGCCCGACTCCATCGGGGAGGTGACGTCGTCCGCGTCGCGGTGGCGGCCGATGTGGTTGAAGACGAGGTTCAGGAGCACGGCCGCGACACACCCCGTGGAGATGCCCGAGTCCAGGATGATCTTCGCGGTGTCCGGGAAGGCGTGGTAGAACTCCGGGGCCGCGATGGGGATGAGGCCGACGGCGAGCGAGACCGCGACGATGAGGACGTTGTTGTCCTTCTCCAGGTTGGCCTTGACCAGGGTCTGGATGCCGCTGGCCGCGACCGACCCGAACAGGACGACGCCCGCGCCGCCGAGCACCGGCCGCGGCACGACCGCGATCAGCGAGGCCGCCACCGGGCAGAGCCCCATCAGGACCAGGAACGCGCCGCCGGTCGCCACCACGTACCTGCTGCGGATCCTCGTCATCGCCACCAGCCCGATGTTCTGGGCGAAGGCGCTGCACATGAAGCCGTTGAAGAGCGGGCTGAGCGCGGTGCCGAGGGTGTCGGCGCGCAGGCCGGCCGCGATCGTCTTCTCGTCGGCGGGGCGCTCGACGATCTCGCCGAGCGCGAGCATGTCGGCGGTCGACTCGGTCATCGAGACGACCATGACGACGCAGAGCGAGACGATGGCCGCGCCCGCGAACTGCGGGGCGCCGAAGTGGAACGGGGTCGGGAAGCCGACGATGTCCGCGTCACCGACGGGCGAGAAGTCCGTGACCCCGAACGGGATCGCGACGACCGTGCCGATGACCAGGCCGAGCAGGACCGCGATCTGCTTGACGAACCCGGTCGTGAACCGGCGCAGCAGCAGCACGATGACCAGGGTGATGCCCGCGAGGGCCAGGTTCTTCATGGAGCCGTAGTCCGACGCCTTGGTGTCGGGGCCCTGCGCCCAGCCGAAGGCGACCGGCATCAGGGAGATGCCGATGAGCGTGATGACCGTACCGGTGACGACCGGCGGGAAGAAGCGGATCGCCTTGGAGAAGAAGGGCGCCGCGATGAAGCCCAGGACGCCCGCGACGATCACCGCGCCGAAGATGATCGGCAGCGCGTCGTCCTTGTCCTTCGTCGAGTCGACGACGGCGAGCATCGGGGCCACGCCCGCGAAGGTCACGCCGTTGACGAAGGGGAGTCTGGCGCCGATCTTCCAGATGCCGAGCGTCTGGAGGAAGGTGGCCAGGCCGGCCGTGAAGAGACAGGCGCCGGTGAGGAAGGTGAGTTCCTTCGCCGAGAGACCTATGTAGGCGCCGACGATGAGCGGGGGCGCGACCACGCCCGCGTACATCGCCGCCACGTGCTGCAACCCCGTCGTCGCCATCTTCAGCGGGGGCAGCGTCTCGTCGACCGGATGTTTGGTATGCCCCGCATCCTGCTCCGCGGGGGTGGTGCCTTGCTTGGTGAACCTGGGCTGCGTCGCCACTTCGGCTCCTCCGGTTGTTTTCCAGCCCCGGCTGACTGCCGGCACTTTTCGCTTCTGGGAGGTGATGCAAGGTCGTGCTGACGTGCTCGGTGTTCAGTTGTCATGCGCCCAGGTAGTACTGACCGCCCCGGGAACGTGAAGCTTTGGGCCACGTTCCGGGGCGGCACCCGAACAGCCCGCTCGGCTGCTCGGGTCCGGCCGGGGACCGTCCTCCCCGGCCGGCGTTCTCGGGTGTCTCAGCCCTGCGCGGCGATCCGCGCGAGGCGCTGCGCCTCGTCCCGCGTGGAGCGGGCGACGGCGTCCTCGTCGACGTGCAGGAGGCGGCTGTTCTCCACCACCGGCGCGCCGTTGACGAGCGAGAGGGTGACCGGTGCGGCCGCGCCGAAGACGAGCGCGGTGACCGGGTCGGCGATCGAGGAGTGCGCCAGGGTGTCCAGCTTCCACAGGACGAGGTCGGCGAGCTTGCCGGCCTCCAGGGAGCCGATCTGGGTGGCCCGGCCGAGCACCTGCGCGCCGCCGTAGGTGCCCAGGCGCAGTGCCTGCCGGGCGTTCAGGGCCGCTTCGCGGTGGGCGCCGAGGCGGTTGATGAGCAGGGCGTTGCGCAGTTCAGTGTGGAGTTCGCCCGACTCGTTCGAGGCGGTGCCGTCGACGCCGAGGCCGACCGGGACACCGGCGGCGAGCATGTCGGGTACGCGGGCGATGCCGGCCGCGAGCCGCGCGTTGGAGGACGGGCAGTGCGCCACGCCCGTCTTCGTGCGGCCGAAGGCGGCGATGTCGGAGTCGTTCATGTGGACGCTGTGCGCCATCCACACGTCCTCACCGAGCCAGCCCGTCGACTCGAAGTAGTCGGTCGGGCCCATGCCGAACAGCTCGTGGCAGAACTTCTCCTCCTCGACCGTCTCGCTGCCGTGGGTGTGCAGGCGCACCCCGAGGCGGCGGGCCAACTCGGCGCCCTGCTTGAGCAGTTCGGTGGAGACGGAGAACGGGGAACAGGGGGCGACAGCCACCTGCGTCATCGCGTCGAAGGAGGCGTCGTGGTGCTTCCTGACGGTCTCCTCGGTCGCGGCGAGCGCGCCCTCCAGGCTCTCCACGGCGAAGTCCGGCGGCAGGCCGCCGTCCTTCTCGCTGCGGTCCATCGAGCCGCGGGCCAGGGTGAAGCGCACGCCCATCTCGGAGGCGGCGCGGATGATCGACCCGGAGAGGTCGCCCGAGCCCTGCGGGAAGACGTAGTGGTGGTCCATGGCGGTGGTGACGCCGCCGCGGACCATCATGGCGAGGGAGCCCTGCGCCGCCGCGTACGTCATCCGCTCGTCGATCCGCGCCCACGTCGGGTACAGCGTCTTCAGCCAGTTGAACAGGTTGTGGTCCGTGGCGAGGCCGCGGGTGATCCACTGGTAGAAGTGGTGGTGGGTGTTGACCAGGCCGGGGGTGGCGAGGTGGCCGGTGCCGTCGACGCGGCGGACCACGTTCTCCAGCCCCTCGGGTGCCTTGCCGGCTCCGAGGGACTCGATCCGGTTGCCGGCGACGACGATGTACCCCGAGGCGTACTCGGTGTCGTTCACGTCGACCGTCGCGATGGCGACGTTCTCGATGACGATGCGGTCGGTGGTGCTGTCTGCCGTAGAAGCTGCCATAGTGCTTCCTTCATTCATGAGTGGCGAATCGCTGTGGGCACGGCAGGACCCTAGGTGGATTTGAGTGCCGCAGCCGCGCCGGCGCTGCTACGGGTGCCGAGATGGTGGAAGAACAGGTTCAGCGTGACGGCGACGAGCGCGCCGGCGCTGATGCCGGAGCCGAGCACGGTCTGCGCCCAGGCCGGGAAGTCGGCGTAGAAGGTGGGCGCGGCGAGCGGGATGATGCCCGCGCCGAGGGAGACGGCCACCAGGATGATGTTGGAGCTGTCGTCCAGGCCCGCCTCGGAGAGCGTGCGGATCCCGCTGACCGCGATGGAGCCGAAGAGGACGATGCCGGCGCCGCCGAGGACCGGCATGGGGACCAGGGAGACGACCGCGCCGAGCATCGGGAAGATGCCGAGGATCAGCAGGGCGCCGCCCGCCACCGCGACGACGTAGCGGCTGCGCACTTTGGTCAGCGAGACGACGCCGACGTTCTGGGCGAAGGCGGAGGTCGGGAAGCCGCCGAAGACGGGGCCGATGAAGGTGGCGATGCCGTCGGTGCGCAGGCCGCGGGTGATGGTCCGCCCGGAGGTCTCGCGGTCGCAGATCTCGCCGATGGCGAGCATGCCGGCCGAGGACTCGGTCATCAGGACGAGCATGACCAGGCACAGGGAGACGATCGCGGCGGGCTGGAACTGCGGGGCGCCGAAGGCGAACGGCGTCGGGAGCGCGGCGATCGGCGCGGAGCCGAGGGCGCTGAAGTCGGCCATGCCGAACGGGATCGCGGCCAGCGTGCCGATCAACAGGCCGAACAGCAGGGCGACTTGCTTGACGAAGCCCCGGCCGAAGCGCTGGATCAGCAGGATGACGACGAGGGTGAAGCCGGCGAGCGCGAGGAAGCGCATGTCGCCGTAGTCGGCGGCGGTGGCGTCGCCGCCCTGGGCCCAGCCGACGGGGACGGGCATCAGGGTCACGCCGATGAGGGTGATGACGACGCCGGTGACCAGCGGCGGGAAGAACCGCAGCAGCCGTCCGAAGAACGGTCCGATGGCGAGGCAGAAGACGCCCGCGATCATCACCGCCCCGTAGATGGCGGGGAGTTGGTCGCCCGAGGCGTTGGTCTCGGCGATGGCGAGCATCGGCGCGATGCCCGCGGAGGAGGCGGCGTTGACGAAGGGCAGCCGGTTGCCGGCGAAGCCCTTGACGCCGAGGGTCTGGAGCAGGGTGGCCAGGCCCGCGATGAGCAGGGACGCGGCGATCAGCCGGGTCCGGCCCGCGGTGTCCAGGTGGACGGCCTGGCCGATGATGAGCGGAGGGGTGACGACGCCCGCGTACATGGCGGCGATGTGCTGGAGAGCGGCGGGGACGAGCCGCGAGACGTGGAGCTTTTCGTCCACCGGGTGCACCGTGTCGGCGCTGCCCTGTGGGCCGGACGATGTAGAACACGGGCTCTCGGCTTCAGCCGGCCCCTTTGCTGGCACTGCCATTGCGTTGTTCCCTCCGGTGCGGCGCACCCCCGCCGACCGGGGTGGACGGGGGTGCGCTGTCGCGTCCGATTACGCCCGTGGGCGTCAGAGGTTGGTCATGTCGACCGGGATGCGCTGCTCGGCGCCGTCCCGCAGGATGGTGGCCTCGATCAGGCCGTAGGGGCGGTCGGCGGCGAGGTACACGGCGCCGTCCTTGGCCTCGTTGTCCAGGCCGAACGGCGACAGGTCCTGGCGGAAGTGGTGCTTGTTCGGCGCGGAGAAGCGGATCTCGTCGATCTCGCTGCGGTTGTTGATGACGCGCGAACCCATCTGGTACAGCGTCTGCTGCAGCGAGAGCGAGTACGTCTCGACGAAGGCCTGCAGGATGTGCTTCTTGGCCTGCGCGTAGGACTTCTCCCACTGCGGCATGCGCTGGTCGTCGCTGGTCCAGTTGTGCCGCCACCAGGTGGACAGCGACGTCGCGAGGATGCGGTCGTAGTCCTCCTTCAGCGTCGTGTACTTGTCCTTGATGTAACCCCAGAACTCGGAGTTCGTGGTGTTCATGACGGTGAGGTCCTTGAGCCCGGACAGGACCTCGAACTTCTCGCCGTCGTAGGTGATCTGCGCGAGCCGCGTCTCCTGGCCCTTGCGGACGAAGGAGTGCTGGACCTCGTCGGCACCGATGAAGTTGGAGCCCGCGTCGGAGCCGGCGATCCGCTCCCAGCTGTACTCCTCGATGCGGATGCGCGCCCGGTGGATGGGCGCCTGGCTGTCGACGAAGTGGCGGGCGAGGTGGATGCCGTACTGCTCCACCGAGTCGATGCCGTGTTCCTTGGCGAAGGCGAAGCAGGTGTTCTTCGTGGTGTCGGTCGGCAGGCAGTGGGCGTTCGACCCGTTGTAGTGCACGTCGTCGAGGTCACCGCTGAGGGCGACCGAGACGTTCACGTCCTTGATGTGGTGGGTGTCGCCGTCCCGCGTGATCTTGACTACGCGGTTCTCTGCTTTGCCGTACTGGTTCTGGCCGAGAATCGTGGGCATGTCTGCTAGCTCCCTCGGTAAACGGAGTAGCCGAACGGGTTGAGCAGCAGCGGCACGTGGTAGTGCTCGCCCGGCGTGACGGCGAACGTGATCGCCACCTCCGGGAAGAACGCTCCGTTCGTGCCGCTGTCCCGATTCGCGGGGGCGTCCTGCTGCGCATCGGCTTGCTTGTTGGCGGACGTCGAGAAGGTCGAGAAATAAGCTTCCGTCTCGAAGTCGAGACGGACGTGGGTGGTGCCTTCCGGCAGGGCCGGCAGGTCCTTGCAGCGCCCGTCCGCGTCGGTGGCCGAGCCGCCGAGCAGCGCCCAGGCGGCGCCCGAACCGGCGCGCGCCGCAAGGGAGATGGCGACGCCCTCGGCGGGGCGTCCGATGCTGGTGTCCAGGATGTGGGTGGACACCGACGCTGTCGTCTCGGTGCTCATCGGGCGCTGTCCCCTTCTTCTGCGGTCTCGGTGAGGCGGGTGAGGCGGATACGGTTGATCTTGCCCAGTTCGGTGCGGACGATCTCCCGCTCCTGCTCGGCGGTGTTGCCGATACGTGCCTTGAGCGCGGCGAGCATCTGCTCGGCGCTCGCCCCGGTGGCGCAGATGAGGAAGACATGCCCGAACCGGTCCTGGTAGGCCAGGTTCTGTTCGAGCATCTCCGCCTTGAGCTCCTCGGAGGCTCCCGCCATGCCGCGCTGTTCACGCGACGAGGTCGGGTCGCCGGGCTTCGGGCGGCCGATCGGCGGATGCCCCGCCATCGCCTCGGCGAGGTCCTCGGCGGTCAGCTCGGCCGTCGCGGCGTCGCTGGCCGAGCAGAGGGACTCGGCGGTGGCGAAGGGGCGCTGGGCGACGATCTTGTGCCCCCACGCCGATGAAGCACACACCTCGTGGAGCTCGGCCAGGGCCGCGCTCTCGTCCGAGGTGTTGAACCGGGTGAGTCCCGGTGTCGATCCTGAAGTCACGGGATGCCTCCGTGGCCTGGTGCTGGACGGGCTGCGGATAGCTAACGCCCTCGGAAACACTGCGTCAACACTTTGTTGAAAACTTGGAGTTACAGAAACCGCCGTCCGGTTACCGGACGGCGGTTCGGGGAGTCGAGTGTTTCCGCAGGTCAGGCGGGCTGGACGGGCGGGGAAACCGCTCAGGACGGCTTCTCTCGGTTCAAGTAGTTGTACACAGTGAAGCGGGAGACGCCGAGCGCCCCGGCCACCGTCTCCACCCCGTGGCGCACGGAGAACGCGCCGCGGGCCTCCAGCAGGCGGACGGCCTCCTGCTTCTCCTTGCGGTCGAGATCGGCGAGGGGCCTGCCCGCCGTCCGCTCCATCGCGGCCAGCAGGTGGTCGAGCGAGTCGGCCAGCTGCGGCAGCCGCACGGCGATCACCTCGGCGCCCTCCCAGCTCAGCACCACGTCGTCCTTGCCGGCCTGGCCCGGTGGCAGCATCTCGGCCCCCATGGCGTCGACGAGCGGCTTGACCGCCCGGATGAAGGGCTCGTCCCCCAGAGCAGTCACTTATCGCCCTCCCCGACCACGTTGACCTGGAGCGAGACGCGGGTGGCGCCCGCTTCGAGCGCCTGGCGCAGCAGCGCGTCGACCGCGGTGAGCACCCGGCCCGCCTCCCCCTCCGCGGTGTTGCCGAACGGGCCGACGTCGACCGCGTCCAGGTCGGCCCCCTGGACGACCTCGCGCGCGACGACCGCGTGCGGCGGCGCCTCGTCCAGGTCGAAGGGCTCGGTCGTGAACTCCACTCTCAATCGCACGGCCTCAACCTAATGCCGATCGGGCTTTTTCCGGCAGCCCCCCTTGACAGCTCCCCCAGGCCACGGGCAACCTTCCATCAAGCAGAAACGAACTTCCGCAATACGGAACCAATACGGAAGGGAGCGCCGACCTCGTGGGATTCGCAGACCAGCGCTTCAACGTCAACCTGTCGATCCTCTTCACGGAACTCCCGCTCCTGGAGCGCCCCGCGGCCGCCGCCGCGGCCGGCTTCACCGCGGTCGAGCTGTGGTGGCCCTGGGTCGACGCCCCTACCCCCGCCCCGTCCGAGCTGGACGCGCTGCGTGACGCGATCAAGGACGCGGGTGTCC
This sequence comes from Streptomyces sp. NPDC006552, assembly GCF_040611655.1. Lineage (NCBI taxonomy): Bacteria > Bacillati > Actinomycetota > Actinomycetes > Kitasatosporales > Streptomycetaceae > Streptomyces > Streptomyces sp. NPDC006552. Next base: position 22,871 of record NZ_JBEXOS010000061.1, on the reverse strand, counting down.
AGCTGACCGGCCTGAACTTCTACGCGGGGCAGCTGCCCGGCCCCGACCGGGGCGCCCTGTCGGTCCCGGGCGAGGAGAGCGAGAAGTTCCGCGCCAACCTCGACGTCGCGGCCGACTTCGCCCAGTCCCTCGGCTGCAAGGCGCTCAACGCGCTGTACGGCAACCGCGTCGACGGCGTGGACCCGGCCGTCCAGGACGACCTCGCCCTGGAGAACCTGGTGCTCGCGGCCCGCGCCGCCGACCGCGTCGGCGCCGTGCTCCTCATCGAGGCGCTCAACAAGCCCGAGTCGCCCGCCTGCCCGATCGTCAGCGCCCCCAAGGCCATCGAGATCGTGGACAAGGTGAACGCGGCGACCGGCCTCGGCAACGCCAAGTTCCTCATGGACCTGTACCACCTGTCGATGAACGGCGAGGACCTCCAGCAGGTCATCAGCGCCTACGCCGACAAGACGGCGCACGTGCAGATCGCGGACAACCCGGGCCGCGGCGCGCCGGGCACGGGCTCCCTGCCGCTGGAGGAGCTGCTCGACCAGCTCAAGAAGGCCGGTTACGAGGGCTACGTGGGCCTGGAGTACAAGCCCGGCGACGCCCCCAGCGCCGAGTCCTTCGGCTGGCTGGCGCACGAGGCCCGCGCCGCGCGGAGCTGAAGCGCGCGCCACTCATCGACGTATCAGCCTTCCTGAGCTTTTTGGAGTCACCCGCATGAGCAACAACAACCTTCCCAAGGTCGCGTGGATCGGTCTCGGCATCATGGGCTCGCCCATGGCGGAGAACCTGATCAAGGCCGGGTACGACGTCACGGGCTTCACCCTGGAGCAGGACAAGCTGGACCGCCTCGCCGCGGCCGGCGGCACGGCGGTGAAGTCGATCGCCGAGGCCGTCAAGGACGCCGACGTGGTCGTCACCATGGTCCCCGCCTCCCCGCAGGTCGAGGCGATCGCCTACGGCGCCGAGGGCATCCTGGAGAACGCGAAGCCGGGCGCGCTGCTCGTCGACATGTCGTCGATCACGCCGCAGACCTCGGTCGACCTGGCCAAGGCCGCCAAGGACAAGGACATCCGTGTCCTGGACGCCCCCGTCTCGGGCGGCGAGGCCGGTGCGATCGAGGCCGTCCTGTCCATCATGGTCGGCGGTGAGCAGGCCGACTTCGACGAGGCCAAGCCGCTCCTGGAGGCGCTCGGCAAGACCATCGTGCTGTGCGGTCCGCACGGCTCGGGCCAGACGGTGAAGGCCGCCAACCAGCTCATCGTCGCGGTGAACATCCAGGCGTGCGCCGAGGCCGTGGTCTTCCTGGAGAAGTCCGGCGTGGACCTCAAGGCCGCGCTCGACGTCCTCAACGGCGGTCTGGCCGGCTCGACCGTGCTGACCCGCAAGAAGGACAACTTCCTGAACCGCGACTTCAAGCCCGGCTTCCGGATCGACCTGCACCACAAGGACATGGGCATCGTCACCGACGCCGCCCGCAACGTCGGCGCGGCCCTGCCCGTCGGCGCCGTGGTCGCCCAGCTGGTCGCCTCGCTGCGCGCCCAGGGCGACGGCGGCCTGGACCACTCCGCCCTGCTGCGCTCGGTCGAGCGCCTCTCGGGCGAGCAGGTCGCGTAACACCCCAAGACTTCCGGGCCGCGGCGGCGCTGACACCTGTCCTGTCGCGCCCAGGCGTCGCCGCGGCCCGGAACCCTGCCTTTTTTTGCAACAAAAAGTTGAACCAAGTATGCCCATAACTTCAACAAACTGTTGACGCAGCTGTTCAGGGGTCCTTACGCTCCCCCACATCGTCAGCAGCCACTGCACGGAAGGTCGCCTCGAATAATGCCGAAGCGTGTGCTCACGACCGAGTCCGGCGCCCCAGTCGCCGACAATCAGAACTCCGCCACCGCAGGCGTCGGCGGCCCGATCCTCCTCCAGGACCAGCACCTTCTGGAGAAGCTCGCCCGTTTCAACCGTGAGCGCATCCCGGAGCGCGTCGTGCACGCCCGCGGCTCCGGCGCGTACGGCTACTTCGAGGTGACCGACGACGTCACCGGCTTCACCCACGCCGACTTCCTGAACACCGTCGGCAAGCGCACCGAGCTGTTCGCGCGCTTCTCGACCGTGGCCGACAGCCTCGGCGGCGCGGACGCCGTCCGCGACCCGCGCGGCTTCGCCGTGAAGTTCTACACCGAAGAGGGCAACTACGACCTCGTCGGCAACAACACGCCGGTCTTCTTCATCAAGGACCCGCTGAAGTTCCCGGACTTCATCCACACGCAGAAGCGCGACCCGTTCACGGGCAAGCAGGAGCCGGAGAACGTCTGGGACTTCTGGGCCCACTCCCCCGAGGTCACGCACCAGGTGACCTGGCTGATGGGTGACCGCGGCATCCCGGCGTCCTACCGCCACATGAACGGCTTCGGCTCGCACACCTACCAGTGGACGAACGAGGCGGGCGAGGCCTTCTTCGTGAAGTACCACTTCAAGACCAACCAGGGCATCCGCTGCCTCTCCACCGAGCAGGCCCAGGAGCTGGCGGGCAAGGACCCCAACTCCCACCAGACGGACCTGGTGCAGGCCATCGAGCGCGGCGTGAACCCGTCCTGGACGCTGTACGTGCAGGTCATGCCGGCGGCCGAGGCGGCGGAGTACCGCTTCAACCCGTTCGACCTCACGAAGGTGTGGCCGCACGCGGACTACCCGCTGCAGCGCGTGGGCCGGATGGTCCTCGACCGCAACCCGGACAACGTGTTCGCCGAGGTCGAGCAGGCCGCGTTCTCCCCGAACAACTTCGTGCCCGGCATCGGTCCCTCGCCGGACAAGATGCTCCAGGGCCGGCTGTTCGCCTACGCGGACGCGCACCGCTACCGCCTGGGCGTCAACCACACCCAGCTCGCGGTGAACGCGCCGAAGGCGACCGTCGCCGACAACTACGGCCGCGACGGCCTCATGGCCACCAACGCCTACGGCCGCGCCCGCAAGAACTACGAGCCGAACTCCTTCGACGGCCCCGTCGAGACCGGCCGGCCGCTCGCCGCGCCGCTCGCCGTCTCCGGCTACACGGGCACGCACGAGGCCCCGGCCCACACCAAGGACGACGACTTCTTCCAGGCCGGCGAGCTGTACCGGCTGATGTCCGAGGACGAGAAGCAGCGCCTCGTCGCCAACATCGCGGGCGGCCTCTCGCAGGTCTCGCGCGACGACATCGTGGAGAAGGCCGTCGCGCACTTCCACGCGGCCGACCAGGACTACGGCAAGCGGGTCGAGGAAGCGGTCCGCGCTCTGCGCGAGGACTAGTCCTCATTCGCAACCCCCAGACTGCGTACGGGGCCTGACGGGAGGTCAGCCCTGTACGCACAAGCCCGCGCCTGCTGTGCGACCCGGATGAGGGGTGGCCGCGCAGGAGGACGCGGGAGGACGAGGATCGCGGCGGCCGGTGCGAGCCAGTGCGGTGGTGAAGGCTCCGGGCTCCCTTTCGACCTGAGGGAGGGTGTCCGGCCGGCCGTCGCCCGGTCGCCGCGGTCCCAGCCATATCGACTCCGTCCGGTGGCGCGCATGCATGTTCCGCCTGTCGCGCGCCGTCGGACGGCATCAACCTCCTGACAGAACCCCGGGTACGCATTCCGTACCCGGGGTTCTGCCGTTCTGCCCCACCGTCCCGCTCTTCCCTGCGGGCCGGTGGGGGGTGGTCGCGCAGTTCCCCGCGCCCCTGAAAAGCGCACTGCGTGCGCTCCCCGCATTTCGTCCGCGGCCCGGTGGGGCTTCTCGCGCAGTTCCCCGCGCCCCTGAGAGGCGCACTGCGTGCGCCATCTCATGGGCGACCATGGGGCTGTGGCGGAGCCGCATGCTCCAGGGGCGCGGGGAACTGCGCGACCAGCCACGACGGTGCGGTACCCGGCAACGCGTCCCCGGGTGGCACAGCCACAGCGCGGGCAGACACAAAAGGGCGGGCCCACCTGGTGTTCGACCAGGTGGGCCCGCCCTAGAGTCGCGCGGGGTCAGACCTTGAGGGGCCGGATCGCGGTCGGCGCGTGCCCCGGCTCCGTCGCCAGCTCCTCGAACTCCTTGACCGCGCTGATGTCAGCCGTCGGGCTCATCGAGATGTTGGTGATGCGCTCCAGGATCGCCTCGACGACGACCGGCACCTGGTGGTCCTGGGCGAGCTTCTTGGCCCGCTCCAGGGCCTCGCCCAGCTCGTTCGGGTCGGTGACCCGGATCGCCTTGCAGCCGAGCCCCTCGGCGACCTTGACGTGGTCGACGCCGTAGACGCCCAGCTCGGGGCTGTTCTGGTTCTCGAACTCCAGGTTGACCTGGAAGTTGATGTCCAGGCCGATCTGGGCCTGGCGGATCAGCCCCAGGTAGGCGTTGTTGACCAGGACGTGCACGTACGGGATGCGGTGCTGCGCCCCGACCGCCAGCTCCTCGATCATGAACTGGAAGTCGTAGTCGCCGGAGAGGGCCACGACCTGCGTGTCCGGGTCGGCCTTGGCGGCGCCGAGCGCGGCCGGGATCGTCCAGCCGAGCGGCCCGGCCTGGCCGCAGTTGATCCAGTGGCGCGGCTTGTAGACGTGGAGCATCTGCGCGCCGGCGATCTGCGACAGCCCGATCGTGGTGACGTACCGGGTGTCCTTGCCGAACGCCTTGTTCATCTCCTCGTAGACGCGCTGCGGCTTCATGGGGATGTCGTCGAAGTGCGTACGGCGCTGGAGGGTCTCCTTGCGCTCCAGGTGAGAGGCGACCCAGGCGGAGCGGTCGGGGAGCTTGCCCGCGGCCTTGAGTTCGCGGGCGACCTCGACGAACAGCTTCAGGGCCGCGCCGGCGTCCGAGGCGATCCCGTAGTCCGGCGCGAAGATCTTGCCGATCTGGGTGGGCTCGATGTCGACGTGGACGAACGTGCGGCCCTGGGTGTAGACGTCGAGCTTGTACCCGGTGTGACGGTTGGCCCAGCGGTTGCCGATGCCGAGGACGAAGTCCGACTCCAGGAACGTGGCGTTGCCGTAGCGGTGGCCGGTCTGCTGGCCGACCATGCCCGCGTTCAGGTCGTGGTCGTCGGGGATGGTGCCCCAGCCCATCAGGGTGGGCACGACCGGGGTGTTGGTGAGCTCGGCGAACTCGACGAGCAGGTCGGAGGCGTCCGCGTTGATGATGCCGCCGCCCGCGACGATCAGCGGCCGCTCGGAGGCCAGGAGGAAGCCGATGGCCTTCTCGATCTGGGCGCGGGTCGCGGCCGGCTTGTAGACCGGCAGCGGCTCGTACGTGTCGGGGTCGAACTCGATCTCCGTCTGCTGGACGTCGATCGGCAGGTCGATGAGGACCGGCCCGGGACGGCCCGAGCGCATCAGGTGGAAGGCCTGCTGGAACACGCCGGGGACCTGCGCGGCCTCCAGGACCGTGACCGCCATCTTCGCGACCGGCTTGGCGATCGAGGCGATGTCGACGGCCTGGAAGTCCTCCTTGTGCAGGAGGTGGCTCGGCGCCTGGCCGGTGATGCACAGGATCGGGATCGAGTCGCCGATGGCGGAGTACAGGCCCGTGATCATGTCGGTGCCGGCCGGGCCGGAGGTCCCGATGCAGACACCGATGTTGCCCGGGTTGGCCCGGGTGTAGCCCTCGGCCATGTGCGAGGCGCCCTCGACATGGCGGGCGAGCGTGTGGTCGATGCCACCGCTCTCCTTGAGCTCCTTGTAGAAGGGGTTGATGGCGGCACCGGGCACGCCGAACGCGTTGCTGACGCCTTCGCGCTTGAGGATCTCAACGGCCGCGCGGGCGGCGGTCATTCGAGCCATGAGGTGCTCCCGACTTCTGCAGTGACTGAGTACGTCTGGGTCCGGCGGTCGGATTCGCGCTCCCGTCGCGCCCCGCGGCGAGCTCTGAAGTCCGTCCCCTCCGCATTCGTGATTCCGTAATGCGGAAAGTTTGTTCTGCTATATGGAAGCAATGTAGAGGGGGGTCTCCGAGGCCGTCAAGGTGGATGATGAGAACGACGAAGAACCGGAACCGCGGAGCCCGAGGGGGGTGCGCCATCGCCGAGCCTGTACGCGTCCGGTGTCCGGCCTGCCGGCGCGAGCATCTCTACGCGCCCGCGGTGCTGCCCTGCGCCTGCGGCGCCCCGGTCGCTCCCCCGCTGCGGCGCGGCGCCGCAGCCGAGGCCGTCAGCGCGCGCACCTGGGCCGACGACTGGGTCACCCTGCGCTGCCCGATGTGCGGCCGCCGCGACCGCTGGCCGCACCCGGAGCTGGGCTGTGACTGCGGCACCGTGCTGCGCGTCCCGGTCCACAGCGACCAGGCCCCGGCGCCCGCCCACATACCGCTGCCGCGGACGGCACCCACCCCGCGACCCGCGTTCCAGCCGGTCGCCATCCGCACCGCGCGCGACGCGGTGACCGCCGTGGCGCTCTATCTGCGCTGGCTCGGCTACCGGGACGTGCGCCGCGCCGACCAGCGCCCCTCCTCCGGCATCGGCCTCGCGGCGCAGGGCGTCATCGCCCAGGTCGAACCCTCGGTCCGGCCCGCCACCGTCCGCGACGTGGAGTGCCTGTGGCTCCAGGCCATGACGGAGTCGGCGGCCGCCGTCTTCTTCTCCCTCGCGGGGTACGCGGACCCGGCCCGCACCCGCGCGGACGAACTGGGCGTCCCGCTCTTCGTCCTGGACCTCGCCGGGGTGCCGCAGCCGTTGAACAGCCCGGCCGACGAGCTGATCGCGAGCGGCGCCTGATCCGCTCTCCCGCCCGGGCGGCCGCGCCGCGATACTGGCCCGATGATGCTTCGTAGCGCCACGGCGGCCGAACTGCCCCGCCTCCAGGACATCGAGGTCGCGGCCGGGACCGCCTTCCGCGCGCTCGGCATGGACGCTGTCGCCGACGACGAGCCGCCCGCCCTGGCGGAGCTGGAGGGTTTCCGGCGCGCCGGGTACGCCTGGGTCGCCGCCGCCGAGGACGGGACCGTCCTCGGCTACCTCATCGGCCTGCCGGTCGACGGCGCCTTCCACATCGAGCAGGTCACCGTGGATCCGGCCGCCGCGCGGCGCGGCATCGGCCGGGCCCTGCTGGCACACGCCGCGGAGCAGGCGCGCGCGGCGGGGCTGGCCGGGCTCACCCTGACCACCTTCGCCGACGTGCCGTGGAACGCCCCCTATTACGAGCGGCTCGGTTTCCGCCGGATCGACGCACGCGCACTCACGCCCGGTCTGCGCGCCGTCCGGGCGGCGGAGGCGGCGCACGGACTCGACCGGTGGCCGCGCGTCTGCATGCGCCGGGAGCTGTGACGCCGCCGGCGGCAGCGGGGCCCGCTACGACTCCCCGTACCCCTCCCGGAGTTCGATCTTGCGGACCTTGCCGCTGACCGTCATGGGGAACGCGTCGAGGATGCGCAGCCGCGTCGGCACCTTGTAGTGCGCGAGCCGGTCACGGCAGAAGGCGCGCAGCTCGTCGAGGGTGAGGCCCCCGGCCGCGTCCCGCAGGATCACGCAGGCCAGGACCTCTTCGCCGTACTTCTCGTGCGGTACGCCGACCACCTGCACGTCGGCGATGGCCGGGTGCCCGTACAGGAACTCCTCGATCTCGCGCGGGTAGACGTTCTCGCCGCCGCGGATGATCATGTCCTTGATGCGGCCGACGATCTGCGCGTAGCCGTCCTCGCGCAGCACCGCGAGGTCGCCGGTGTGCATCCAGCGCCCGGCGTCGACGGCCTCGGCGGTCCGCTCGGGCTCGCCCCAGTAGCCGAGCATCACGCTGTAGCCGCGGGTGCACAGCTCGCCGGGTTCACTGCGCGGCACCGTGACGCCGGTGGCCGGGTCGACGACCTTGACCTCGATGTGCGGCAGGACGCGGCCGACGGTGCCGGTGCGGCGTTCCAGGTCGTCGTCGCGGCGGGTCTGGAGCGAGACGGGTGAGGTCTCCGTCATGCCGTAGCAGATGGAGACCTCGGCCATGTGCATCTCGGCGACGACCCGCTTCATCACCTCGGCGGGGCACGGGGAGCCCGCCATGATGCCGGTGCGCAGGGAGGAGAGGTCGTAGGAGGCGAAGCCGGGCAGGTTCAGCTCGGCGATGAACATCGTCGGGACGCCGTACAGGGAGGTGCACCGCTCCTCCTGGACGGCGCGCAGGGTCGCGGCCGGTTCGAAGGACGGTGCCGGGATGACGATGCAGGCGCCGTGGGAGGTGGCGCCCAGATTTCCCATGACCATGCCGAAGCAGTGGTAGAAGGGGACAGGCAGGCAGACCCGGTCCTGCTCGGTGTAGGCGACCGTCTCACCCACCCAGTAACCGTTGTTGAGGATGTTGTGGTGGGAGAGCGTGGCGCCCTTGGGGAAGCCGGTGGTGCCGGACGTGTACTGGATGTTGATGGGGTCGTCGCACGACAACTGCGCTTCGCGATCGGCCAGTTGTGCCGCGGTGACGCCCGCTCCGCCCGCGACGAGCGCGTCCCAGCTCGGCTCCCCGATGAACACCCGCTCGCGCAACTGCGGGCAGTCGGGGCTCACTTGGCGTACGAGTTCGCGGAAGTCCGTGCCTTTGTGGCCCGGGGACGCGATCAGCACCGAGGTGCCGGACTGCTTCAGGACGTACGCCAGCTCGTGGGCGCGGTACGCCGGGTTGATGTTGACCATGATCGCGCCGATGCGGGCGGTGGCGTACTGGACGAGGACCCACTCGGGGCAGTTGGTGGCCCAGATGCCGACGCGGTCCCCCTTGGCGACCCCGGCGGAGAGCAGCCCGCGCGCCAGCTCCGCGACGTCCGCGCCGAATCGCGCGTAGGTCCAGCGCCGTCCGCTCGGCACGTCGACGAGCGCGTCCCGCCGCGGCCACGCCTCGACGGCCCGCCGCAGGTTGGAGCCGATGGTGTCGCCGAGGAGCGGCCGGGGGTCGGTGCCGTGGGCGTAGGACGGCTCGGTGGTCATCGGAAGTCCTCCTCGCGGTACTCGTCGGTGGAGCCCTGCGCCGTGCGCTCGCGCAGCACGATGCGGCGGATCTTCCCGGAGACGGTCTTGGGCAGTTCGGCGAACTCGATGCGGCGCAGCCTCTTGTACGGGGCGAGGACCGCGCGGGAGTGCTCGAAGAGCAGCTTGGCGGCGTCCGGGCCGGGTTCGAACCCCTCGGCCAGCACGACGTACGCCTTCGGGACGGAGAGCCGCAGCGTGTCCGGCGCGGGCACCACCGCCGCCTCGGCGACGGCCTCGTGCTCCAGCAGGGCGCTCTCCAGCTCGAAGGGGCTGATCTTGTAGTCGCTGGCCTTGAAGACGTCGTCGGAGCGGCCCACGTAGGTGAGGTAGCCGTCGGCGTCCCGCGCGCCGATGTCGCCGGTGCGGTAGTAGCCGCCCGCCATCGCCTCGGCGGTGCGCTCCGGGTCACCGTGGTAGCCGACCATCAGGCCGACGGGGTGCGCCGAGAGATCGAGGCTGATCTCACCCTCGTCCGCGCCCGGTTCGCCGGTGACGGGGTCGAGCAGCTCGACCTTGAAACCGGGGCTTGGACGGCCCATGGAGCCCGGCTTGAGGCGCTGACCGGGGCTGTTGGCGACCTGCACGGCCGTCTCGGTCTGCCCGAAACCGTCCCGGACGGTGCGCCCCCAGGCCCGCTCGACCTGCTCGATGACCTCGGGGTTGAGCGGCTCGCCCGCGGCGACGACCTCGCGTGGCGGGGTGGCGAGGTCGGTGAGGTCGGCCTGGATGAGCATGCGCCACACGGTGGGCGGCGCGCAGAACGACGTGACGCCCGCGCGGTCCATCACCGCCATCAGACGGCGCGCGTCGAAGCGCGTGTAGTTGTAGAGGAAGACGGTCGCCTCCGCGTTCCACGGCGCGAAGAAGTTCGACCAGGCGTGCTTGGCCCAGCCGGGCGAGGAGATGTTCAGGTGCACGTCGCCGGGGCGCAGGCCGATCCAGAACATCGTCGCCAAGTGCCCTACGGGGTAGGAGACATGGGTGTGCTCGACGAGCTTGGGGCGGGCCGTCGTACCGGACGTGAAGTACAGCAGCAGCGGGTCGTCGGCGAGGGTGACACCGTCGGGCTCGAAGGTGTCCGGCGCGCCCGCGGCGTTTTCGTAGGCGAGCCACCCCTCGGCCGGGGCCGGCGCGCCGACGACGATCCGCGTGTACTCCCCCGCCACCTCGGCGAACTTCCCGGTGTCCTCCGGGCGCACGACGACGTGCCGGGCGCGGCCGCGCTCGATGCGGTCGGTGAGGTCGGCGGGGCCGAGCAGCGGCGTGGTGGGGATGACGACGGCGCGCAGCTTCATCACGGCGAGCATCACCTCCCACAGCTCGACCTGGTTGCCGAGCATCAGCAGGACGCGGTCGCCGGGGCGCACGCCCTGGGCGCGCAGCCAGGAGGCGACCTGGTTCGAGCGGCGGCGCAGCGTGTCGAAGGAGAAGACGCCCTCCGCGCCGTCCTCCTCGACGATGTGCAGGGCGGTCTTCTCGTTGCCGTCGGCGATCACGTCGAACCAGTCGAGCGCCCAGTTGAACCGGTCCGGCCGGGGCCAGGCGAAACCCTCGTACGCCGTCTCGTAGTCCTCGGCGTGCCGCAGCAGGAAGTCACGGGCCGTGCGGAACTGCTGCGTGGGGCCGTTCGCCGTCGTCATCTGCGCTCCTCGCGCTCCTGGGGTCTTCCGTCGGCCCGCGTCGGCGCGGGCCGTGTCATACGCGACCGTCTCTGCCATCGTGTAGGGCGTGACGCGGGTCTCACCACCCCCGAACGGGGGTGACCGGAGCACGGTGAGGAGATCGAGGGTGACGGCAGAAGCCGCCGAGGCGGTCGAGATGCGCGCGGCGCTGGTGCGGCTGCGCCGGGGCACGGGGCTGCCGGTGGCGTTCGGCGGCCTCACCCCGACCACGGGCCAGGTACGGATCGCCGAGCTGAGCGGCGCGGCGACGCACGCGCTGCGCGGCCTCGCGGTCGCCGCGGGCAACGGCCTGGGCGGCAAGGCCCTCAGCCTCGCCCGGGCCTGCGCGGTCACCGACTACCAGGACTCGCGCCACATCAGCCACGAGTACGACGCCGCCGTCGCGGCCGAGGGGCTGCGCTCGGTCCTCGCGGTCCCGGTCGTCGTACGCCGCCGGGTGCGGGGCGTGCTGTACGGGGCGCTGCGCGCGGCCCAGCCGCTCGGCGACCGGGTGCTGACCGCGGCGGTGATGGCAGCCCGCGACGTGGAGCACGCGCTGGTGGTACGGGACGAGGCCCGGACGCTGCTGGCGGCGGCGAGCGCCCCCGTGGCCGGGCCCGGCGGGGCGTGGCAGGAGGTCCGCGAGGTGCACGGCGCGCTGCGGGCGCTCGCCCCGAAGATCGTCGACCCGGCGCTGCGGGCCGAGCTCCTCGCGGTCTGCGGCCGCCTGGCCTCGGCGTCGGCGCCGCCCGGGGCCGGGGAGGTGCCGGTGACGCTCGCGCCGCGCGAAGTGGACGTCCTCGCGTGCGTGGCGGCGGGGGCGACGAACGCGGCGGCGGCGGAGCGGCTTGGGCTGCGCCCGGAGACCGTCAAGGGGTATCTGCGCGCCGCGATGCGCAAGCTCGGGGCGCATACGCGGGGGGAGGCGGTGGCCGCGGCGCGGCGGGCGGGGGTGTTGCCGTAGGTGCCGTAGGTCGTCGTCTGCGCGGACGGGGTTCCTGTGGGGGACGCCGGTTGTCAGTGATGTCGGACTGTCAGTGATGCCGGTTGTCAGTGGGATGGTCTTCAATGAAGGGCGGGGGTGAGGCGCATGGTGTCGACGGACCGGATCCTGGCGTTCGCGGCGATGTCGTTGCTGGTGATCGTGATCCCGGGGCCGAGCGTGCTGTTCGTGATCGGCCGGGCGCTCGCGCACGGGCGGCGCACGGCGGTGGCGACGGCGCTCGGCAATGTGGTGGGTTCGTATGTGCTCGTGGTGGCCGTGGCACTTGGCATAGGCGCCCTGGTGGCGCGTTCGGCGGAGCTGTTCGTCGCGGTGAAGCTGGCGGGGGCCGCGTACCTGATCTATCTGGGCATCCAGGCGTTCCGCCACCGGCACGCCATGAAGGCGGCGGACCTCAGCGCTCCGGTGGGCGCGGCCCGCGGTGACCTGCGTACCGTGCTCGACGGGGTGCTGGTGGGTGTGACGAACCCGAAGGGCATCGTGTTCTTCGCCGCGGTGCTGCCGCAGTTCGTGGACCACGCCGCGGGCCGGCTGCCCGCGCAGATGCTCCTGCTGGGCCTCGTGCCGATCTCGATCGGCCTTGTGACGGACACGCTGTGGGGGCTGACGGCGTCGGCGGCGCGCTCCTGGTTCGCGCGCTCGGACCGGCGGTTGTCGCTGATCGGCGGGACGGGCGGGTTCGCGCTGATAGGACTCGGGGTGACGGTGGCGGCGACGGGGCGGGCGGACTGAGCCCTGTCAGCGCGAACCCGCGAACCCGCCCGTGCCGGGTGCCCGCCACGGCCTACTTCCGTACGGCCCCGAAGTCGACGGAGACCGGGCCGGGTGCTTCCAGGACGGCGGCGGTGCGCTCCGCCTCGGCGACCAGTTCCTCGCGCTCGGTGCGGCCGAGCGTCCCGAAGGGTTCCAGGGTGAGGAGGCTGCCGTCGGGGCGGTCCTCCTGTAGGGACCACAGTCCGGCCAGCATGCCGTCCACGAGGAAGGTCGCGTGAGCCACGTTCCCCTGCCAGGCGCGCCCGCGGTCGCTCTCGCGCACCACGCGGGTGCGGTCGGCGTGGGAGAGCAGCAGGTTGTCGAACTGTCCGAGGAGCCGCGGGGGCGCCGGCACGTCCGCGTCGGGGCGGGGCGCGTCGGGCAGGTCGAACAGCTCGGCGCCGTGCTCGTCGCGGCAGGTCACGAGCCGGGGCCGCAGCCGCTCGAAGACCTCCTTGGTGCGGGTGAGCCCCGCCCACTGCTGGAAGTCCTTGACGGAGGCGGGGCCGAAGGCGCCGAGATAGCGCAGGACGGTGGCGTCGGCGGCGGACGCCGTGCCGGGAGCGGTCCGGCCCAGCCAGTGCTCGGCGGTGGTGAGCCGTACCCCGCCGCTGCGGCGCCACAGGCCACGCGGGGTGGCCTGGACGAGGGGCAGCGCGCAGCGCGCGGCGGTCGACAGGGACTGCGGGTCGGCGCCGGGCCACTCCTTCAGGAGCAGTTCGCGCAGTTCCTTCGGGGTGCGCGGCCGCGCCTCGACGGACGCGCGCGTCAGGGCGCGGAGCCGGTCGAGGTCCACGCCCGTGAGCCCTTTGCGGAACATGTTCAGCTCCCGTTCGCGCGCGGGCTGCACGAGGGGGCGCAGGGTCAGGCAGTCCTCGGCGGTGTGCAGATGGATCGTGGAGCGCAGGGTGACGAGGCGGGCCACGGCCCGCTGTTCCAGGGCGCCGGAGAGCGCGGCGGGGGTGAAGCCGTCGAGCCGGGCGGCGAGTGCGACGTACGGCGGCCGGACCTCCTGCGCCTGGAGCCCGACGAGGTGGGCGACGGCGTCGGTCGCGCCCATCGGGGCCCGGCGCAGCAGCAGTTGGCGCTCCAGGGTGGCGCGGTTCAGGGCGCGGGCGGTCATCGGCTTCGTCGTCATAGGGGGACGGTAGCGGCCGTCACGGCCGGCGGTTGTCCTGCATGCCGGTGCGCGGAGGCGACACCTTCGCTGGTTACGCTGCCCGGGACCCGACGGCGGAAGGAGGCGGCGATGCCGCGACGGCAGGAGCGAGGCGGCCGGGACCGGCGCGGCGGAACGCGCCGCTACACCTGGCGGCGGGGCGCGGCACCGGCCCCGCCGGCCGAACCGCCCGCGGCGACCGTTTCCGACGCGGCGCCCGAGCAGGAGCCGGCGGACAGCGTCGTCCACACGGCGCTGTACCGGGACGGCGTGCGGGTGGCGAGCCCCGGGACGCTCACGGACACGTTCCGGCAGCTGCACGAGCACCCGCGGACCGTGGCGTGGATCGGTCTGGCCCGCCCGACGGAGGGTGAACTGAAGTCCCTGGCGGCCGAGTTCGACCTGCACCAGCTGGCGGTGGAGGACGCGCTTGAGGCGCACCAGCGCCCGAAGCTGGAGCGCTACGGCGAGACCCTCTTCGTCGTCCTGCGCGCGGCCCGCTACCTGGACGCGTCCGAGGAGGTCGACTTCGGCGAGCTGCACGTCTTCGTCGGCGCGGACTTCGTCATCACGGTGCGGCACGGCGCCGCCCCCGACCTCTCGGCGGTGCGCCACCGCATGGAGGCCAGCCCCGACCTGCTGGGCCTGGGCGCGGAGGCCATCCTGTACGCGATCCTCGACGCGGTCGTGGACGGGTACGCCCCGGTCGTCGACGGGGTCCAGAACGACATCGACGAGATCGAGACGGAGGTCTTCTCCGGCGCCCCCGAGGTCTCCCGCCGCATCTACGAACTCTCCCGCGAAATGGTGGAGTTCCAGCGCGCCACCCGCCCCCTGGTCGGCATGCTGCACGCCCTCATGGCGGGCTTCACGAAATACGGTACGGACGAGGAACTCCAGCGCTACCTGCGCGACGTCGCCGACCACGTCACGCACACCAGCGAACGCGTCGACGGCTTCCGCCAGGCCCTCACGGACATCCTCACGGTGAACGCGACGCTGGTGACGCAGCAGCAGAACGCGGAGATGCGGGCGTTGGCGGAGGCGGGATTCGAACAGAACGAGGAGATCAAGAAGATCTCGTCGTGGGCGGCCATTCTGTTTGCTCCCACACTCGTAGGAACTATCTACGGCATGAACTTCGACGAGATGCCGGAGTTGCACTGGGCGTTCGGGTACCCGTTCGCGATCGGGCTGATGGCAGTGGTGTGCGTGAGCCTGTACTTCATCTTCAAGCGGCGGGACTGGCTGTAGCCCGCCCCTGCGTAAAGCGCCCAGGCCGGGACGGACGGGGGTCACAGCTCCAGCACCCCCTTCAGCAACGTCGTCACCCCACCCCCCAGCGCCAGTGCCAGTACCAGAGTCCGTGCCCGGGTCTCCGGGGTGCGGTCCGCGAGGGCACGGCCGATCAGCATCCCGGCCGCCATCGCGACGGTGACGCCCACCCCTTGGGCGCCGCTCAGCCGCGGCACGCCGTTCGCCCAGACCGAGAAGATGTTGACGAACAGACCGTAGAGCTGGGCGTTGGGCACGAACTCCCGTACGGTCCACCCGGCGTTGAGGGCGTACAGGGAAACAGGTGGACCGCCCACCCCCGCCGCGGCGTTCATGAAGCCGCCTGCCGCACCCGCGCCGACAGCCCCCGCGCGCCCTCGCAGGGCCGGGGCACGCACGCCTCGCAGGATCAGCAGCACGGCCGCCGTCACCAGGCCGCCCATCACGATCAGCAGCACCGGTTCCGGCAGGTGCCGTGTCGTCCACGCGCCGAGCGGGACCGTGCACACCGACGCCATGCAGAGCGGCACCATCGCGGCCCACCGCACCTCACGCCGGCCGCGCGTCAGACCGACCGCGCAGATCACGCCGGACGCGCAGTTCGCGAGGACCACCCCCTGGGCGGGGCCCAGGAGCAGGATCAGGCCGGGCACGGCCACCAGCGCGAACCCCATGCCGGTCAACCACTGCACGCAGGAGCCGAGCAACACGATCGCCGCCAGCCAGAGCAGACCGGTCGTCACTGTTCTCCGCCTCTCCCCCGCAGGGCGCATCTTGTACTCGGCACGAGGAAGGCTCTGCCCAGCCGGCGCCCATCCAGTACCGCCGATCCCGTTCAAGTGAGCGTGGTGGGCGGGTCCGTACGAAGTCCGGTGAAGGCGATCACCGCCCAGCACGGGCTGGGTACACTCCGTCACCTGACAGGGCCGGTCGGCTACGGGGGCGAGGGGGGTGGTGCGGGTGACGCCGGAAGCCGGGGACAAGATCGACGGCCGTTATCTCTTGCAGGAGCCCATCGGCCGGGGCGGGATGGGTGTCGTCTGGCTGGCCTGGGACGAACGGCTCGAACGGCGGGTGGCGGTCAAGTGCGCACGGCTGGACGACGCCCGGGCCGCGCGCCGGCTCATGGGCGAGGCGCGCAACGCCGGGCGGCTGCACCATCCGAACATCGTGGGCGTCTTCGACTTCGTCGACGAGGGTGCCACCTGCTGGATCATCATGGAGTACGTCCCCTCGCGCAGCCTCGCCCAGATCGTGACGGAGAGCGGGCTGCTCACCCCTGAGAAAGCCGGGTCGATCGGCTGCCAGATCGCGGCCGCGCTGGCGAAGTCCCACAACGAGGGTGTGGTGCACGGCGATGTGACGCCGGAGAACATCCTCGTGACCGACGAGGGCATCGCGCGACTGACCGACTTCGGGATCTCCCGGGCCCTGTGGAGCGACGTCACGCAGAGCGCGACGGGCAGTGTGCGCGGCAAACCCCGCTACCTGGCCCCGGAGATCGCCAGGGGGCTGCGGGCGGGCGAGAAGTCCGACGTGTTCTCCCTGGGCGCCTCCCTGTTCGCGGCGGTCGAGGGCCAGTCTCCGTACGGGGAGGCCGAGCACCCGATGGCGTATCTGGCCCGGGCCATCGAGGGGCACATCGAGCCCATGCGCCGGGCCGGCCCGCTGGAGGGGCCGCTCACCGCGCTCCTGGAGGTGGAGACCGAGAACCGCCCCGACGCCGCCGGGGCGCAGCAGCTGCTGACGCGCGCGGCGCCGCCGCCTCCGCACATCCAGGAGCAGTTGCACGACGGCCAGACCCAGGACCTCGCGTCCCGCACGCTGCGGCTGGGCCGACTCGCGCGCCCACTGAGGGACTTCACGCCGTTCACGCTCCAGCCGGCCCGGCCCGCCTACCGGCGCCGTCGCCCGGTGTTGGTCACGGTGGTGGCGCTGGCCGTGGCGGGCGCGCTCGCAGCCGGGCTCGTCCTCCTGGTCCCGTGGGGCGGAAAGCGTGCGGGGGGCGGGGACGACGCGAGGGGCCGCGCCGGCGTGGCCGACGCGAAACCGTCGGCCGCGGCGCGGGCCGGCACCGTCGGCGACGAGCGAACCGCGGACCCCTGCGGGCTGGTCAGCGCGGCGTCACTGAGCCGCTTCGGCGCCACCGCCCTGGACCCCGACTACGGGGAGGCCGACCGGTGCGACGTCCTCGTACGCAACAAGAGCGGTGACGACACCGCGGATGTCCAGGTCAATCTCGACGCGGACCGGGACGAGTTCAGCGATGTCCTCTCCACCCGCCTGGTCGGCGACCTCACGGTCGTCACCCTCAAGCGGGACGGCAGAGCCTGCGACCGGGCCATCCTGACCGCCGACGGCAAGCAGGTCCGCGTCATGGGCGAACAGCTCAACAAGGCGGCGCCCGACCCGTGCCCCATGGCCGACGCCGCCACCGACCACGCGGTCGACGTGCTGGCCGAGGGCCCGGTGCCCCGGCGTCCGGCACCGGCCAAGGACTCCCTGGTCCGGCTCGACACCTGCACGCTGCTCGACGCCACCGACCTCGCGCGGGTCCGGGGCGTCGAGGCGGACAACCGGGACCGCGGTTTCGGTTCCTGGGACTGCGACTGGTCGAGCGACGACGGCAGCCGCGCGGTCGAGATCCAGCTGAGCCGGGACAACGCGCTGGACGCCGACGACGGGACACCCGTGGAGGTCGCCGGCACGAGGAGCTACTTCATCGCGGACGAGGCCGAGGACGACAGCTGCACCGTACGCACTCCGCACCGCACCTACACGGACGCGGTCGGCGAGCGCACGACCGAACTCTTCCAACTGACCGTGTACGCCCCAGAACCGACCGAGCGACTGTGCGCCACCGCCACGAAGATCGCCGCCGACGTCGTGGGGAACATCGCGAAACGTCTGCCGGCGCCCTGATACGGCCGTGGTGGCGGCGTGGTCACATGGTGACCGCGAGCGCACCCGACACGGACCCTTCGGTACGGGCGCGGACTGCCTCCGCGAGGCCGGTGAAGGGGAACGTCGTGGTGTTCAGCCGCAGGCGCCCGTCGCCGAGTTCGTCCAGCAGGCCGCGGAAGACGTCGTCGGGCACCTGGCGGCGGACCATGTTCACCGGCGCGAGCGTGACGTCCCGGGCCAGCAGGGCAGGCAGATCGACGCTCAGGGTCGGGCCGGCTACGTAGCCGATCAGCACGGCGCGGCCGCCGGGCCGCATCGCGGCCAGGAAGGCGGGGACGGTGTCGCCGCCGACGGTGTCCACCAGGACATCGATGCCTCCCTGGGCGCCGGCCGCGGCCAGGACCCCGGGGCCCTGGCCGACGAGGATCTCGTCCGCGCCGCCGGGCACGACGGCGGCCGCGGACTCGGTGCGGACGGACGCGAGGACGTGCGCCCCGGCCCGCGCGGCGAGCTGGACGGTCAGGGAGCCCACGCCGCCGGCGGCGCCCGTGACCAGGACCCGGTCGCCCGGCCGGATCCGGCCGACCGGACCGACGGCGGCCCAGCCGGTGGTCATCGGCGAGTAGCAGGTGGCCGCCACCGCGGCGCTGACCGTCTCGGGCACGGTACGCACGCCCGCGAGGGGGACGGCGACCTGCTCGGCCCAGGTGCCGGGCCGTTCCAGGCCGATGCCCGCGCCGCGGACCAGGACCCGCCGGCCCACGAGATCAGCGCCCTGGACCACCCTGCCGACGCCCGCCGTGCCGGGAGTGAAGGGAAGAGCGGGCCGATAGGCGAACGACCCGGAGGCGAGCGTGAGATCCAGATGCGTGACAGCCGCCGCTTCCATGCGCACCAGCACCTCGCCGGACGGCGCCTGGTCCGGTAGCGGCGTCTCCTCCAGGTCGGGGGCGGTGTTCCACTGCTTCAAACGTGCGGCGATCATGCCGGAACCTCCCTCTGACGCCCGGTGGACACGGCGGCTCGGCGAGCCGCGCAACCGGGGCGAACCCAGGAGACCCGTCGTGCCTGGCCCTCGGCAACTACACCGGCAGGCGCAGGTAGGCCGCGCACGCAAGTACCTGATGCCGAGGCCCCCGCGTTGCGCGCAGCCGCACGTGGCGCCGATCGGGTGAGGGGACCAATCCGTTCGCGTGGCCGGAACGGATTGCCGTCATGGACTCCGACGCACGACACACGCCGCCGCGGGGCGTGCCCCGCCTGTCATTGGGTGCGCTGAGCGGGCTGCTCGCCGGTTACGCGGCCATCGCCCTGGCCGAACTCGTCTCAGCGGCCGTCCGCCCCGAGGCCGGTCCGGTCATCGCGGTCGGCGGCGCGGCCATCGACCGGACCCCGCCGGCGGTCAAGGACTGGGCCATCCGGCACTTCGGCACCGACGACAAGCTCGTGCTCCAGCTCGGGATCCTCGCGGTACTCACCCTGCTGGCCCTCGTTCTGGGCATGCTGGCCACCCGGTGGCGGCGGACCGGCGCGCTCGGTGTCCTGGCCTTCGGCGTGGTCGGGGCGCTGGCCGCCACGAGCCGGCCCGACTCGACCAGCATCACGGACGCCTTCCCCTCCGTCGTGGGCGCCGTCGCCGGCTCCGGCTTGCTCTACTGGCTGACCGGACGGCTGGGACCGCACCCTGGGACAGGCCACGCTCCGGAGAGCGCGGTGAGCGATACCCCGGACACCGCTGACGCCGCCGCCCCCGCACAGACAGGGAGGCTGCCCGCCCACCCCGACGACGTGCGGAGCGACAACGGATGGGATCGGCGCGGTTTCCTCCTCGCCGCCACCGCGGCGGCCGCCGCCTCCACCGGCGCGGGCCTCGCCGGACGCACCCTGACCGGCTCCCAAGGACAGAACGCCGTCGCGTCCCGCAAGGACATCGTGCTGCCCGCCCCCTCCTCGGCGGCCGCCCCCGTCCCGAAGGGCGCCGCACTGCGCATCGCCGGAATCAGCCCTTTCATGACCCCCAACAGCGACTTCTACCGCGTCGACACCGCTCTCGTAGTGCCCAAGGTCGACGCCACCTCCTGGCGACTGCACATCCACGGCAAGGGCGTCTCACGCGAGCGCACCCTGTCCTTCGGCGACCTGCTGAAGATGCCGCTCATCGAGCGCGACATCACCCTGACCTGCGTCTCGAACGAGGTCGGCGGCCCCTACGCCGGCAACGCCCGCTGGATCGGTGTCCGCCTGGCCGACCTGCTCCGGCAGTGCGGAGTGCGACCCCCCTCGAAGGGCGGCCCCGCCGACCAACTCGTAGCGCGCTCGGTGGACGGCATGACCATCGGCAGCCCCGTCGAAGACGTCATGGACGGCCGCGACGCACTGCTCGCCGTCGGTATGAACGGACAACCGCTCCCCTTCGAGCACGGCTTCCCCGTCCGCATGCTGGTGCCCGGCCTCTACGGCTACGTATCGGCCTGCAAATGGATCCAGGACATCGAGCTGACCACGTTCGACTCCTATGACTCCTACTGGGTCAAGCGGGACTGGGCGCAGCGCGCGCCCATCAAAACCGAGTCCCGCATCGACACCCCCAAGCCGTTCGGCCGCCCGAAGTCCGGCACGGTCATGGTCGCCGGAGTGGCCTGGGCGCAGCACCGCGGCATCGACAAGGTCGAGGTACGCGTCGACGACGGACCCTGGCAGGAGGCCAGGCTGGCCGCGGAGGACACCCGTGACACCTGGCGCCAGTGGTCGTACGCGTGGCAGGCCACGAAAGGCGGGCACACGCTGACCGTCCGGGCCACCGACCGCGACGGCCGCGCCCAGACGGACAAGCGCACCCCGACGATCCCCGACGGCGCGTCCGGCTGGCACTCCGTCGTGGTCACCGTCGACTAGGGCCTGTCTTCGGTGGACGGCCGGGTCCCGCGTCTGTGTGAGTGGGCACGACCAAGACGTTGGGGGTGACCGCATGAGCGTCACAGCGGATCTGCACACGCTGACCGGTGCCTACGCGCTCGACGCGTTGGACGCGCGGGAACGCGACCGGTTCGAGAGACACTTGGCGCGGTGTGCGTCCTGCGATCAAGAAGTGCTTGAGCTGTCCGCGACCGCGGCGCGGCTGGGACACGCCGTCTCGGTACCGGCGCCCGCCCGCCTCAAGGCGCAGGTCCTGGACCGGACAGCGAGGATGCGGCAGGGGTCCCTTGTCGACCGGGTGACCGCACTGTCACGTCGCGTCCTGTGCGGGCGGGCCGCGGCGTGGGCTCTCGCTTCCTGTGTCGTCGGCATGGCCGCGCTCGGTGGTGCGACGCTCTGGCAGCACGAGCAGGCCGGCGCGGCCCGCCAGGTGGTGCGGGCCGGGCGGGAGCGGGGTGAGCAGGTCGCCGCCGTGCTCGGCGCGCCGGACGCCGCAGTGGTCACGGCGGCTGTGGGCCAGGAGGCGCGCGGGGCCGTCGTCGTCTCACGCGCCCGCGGTCAGGCGGTCTTCACCTCCGCCGGCCTGGCGAAGCCGCCGCCCGGCACGGTGTATCAACTGTGGTTCGCCGACGGCGGGCGGATGCGCCCGGCCGGTCTGATGGCTCCCGCCCGCACTGACCAGAGTGTCCTGATGAGCGGCGCCGTCGGCAGCGCGTCCGCGGTGACCGTCACGCTGGAACCGGCCGGAGGGTCGCCACAGCCCACCACCCGGCCTCTGGCGGTGCTACGACTGCCCGCCTGATCCGCTGGGCCGTCACTTCTTCACGGGAGGGACCAATCCGCGGTGTCGAGCGCGCCGTATTCCCGGTGAGGAAGGCAGAGCGCCTTCACCGTTCTGATCACTGAGGATCGTCATGCAGACTCGAGTCCGTCGTGTTGCCGTCACCGTCGCCGCCGCCGCCATGCTCCCCATCGCCCTGACCGCCTGCTCCGACAGCGACTCCAAGGACAAGGCGTCCGACAGTACTTCGGCGGCGGCGTCGAAGGGCTCGGACATGGCCGGCCCGTCGGACGACATGGGGACCAGCAGCGAGCCGTTCGGCCCCGCCTGTTCCTCGGTGCCCAAGGACGGAGCGGGCTCCTTCGACGGCATGGCGAAGGACCCCGTCGCCACCGCCGCCTCCCACAACCCGGCACTGTCCACGCTCGTCACGGCGGTGAAGAAGGCCGGACTCGTCGACACGCTCAACAACGCCCAGAACATCACGGTGTTCGCCCCGACGAACGACGCGTTCGCGAAGATCCCCAAGGCCGACCTTGACAAGGTCCTCAACGACAAGGCCCAGCTCACCAAGATCCTCACCTACCACGTCGTGGGCAAGAAGCTCGCGCCCAAGGACCTGGCGAAGGGCTCCTTCGACACTCTGGAGAAGTCCACGGTCACCACGGCCGGCTCCGGCGAGTCCTACAAGGTCAACGACAGCGCCGACGTGGTCTGCGGCAACGTGAAGACGGCCAACGCCAACGTCTACATCATCGACTCCGTCCTGATGCCCAAGAGCTGACCCCCTCCGGGCCGTGCCGCTGTCCGGACCAGTGGCGGCGGCGCCCCCGAGCACCTCTTCGGCCCCGCGCAGAAGTGAGCACCTCTCACTCATGCTCGGGGCCGCAGGTGTCCCCGGCACACGCGTACCGGGGCCCCAGAACAGCTTCCGCACCGCAGGTAAACCGAAAGCCCGTACGGCCGTTGAGCCATGCGGGGGAATCAGGGCCTGCGACCCAAGCCGGGCGGGGCACCGGTACGGATTGCGGGTGAGGGAGCATCCCGCTCCTCGCACCGCCCGTCAGGGCGCGTGCCGGTCAGGCAAGTGAAGGAAGTGTCATGTCTCGTCTGTTGAAGAGTGCGGCCGTCATGATCGCGATCAGTGGTGCGGTCGTCGCGGGTGCGGGCGCCGCCTCGGCCGACAGCGGCGCGCAAGGAGCGGCGGTCAACTCGCCCGGCGTGCTGTCGGGCAACGTCGTCCAGGTTCCCGTCCACATCCCGGTCAACGCCTGCGGGAACACGGTCGACGTGATCGGCCTGCTGAACCCCGCGTTCGGAAACGGCTGCGCCAACGGCGCCCATCACTGGGGCATGGGGAAGTAGCCCCACCGCGCGGCGCTGCGACACCGTGACGCGAGTGGGGGGGGGGGGGGGGCGGCGCCCCGCCCCCCCCCCCCCCCCCGCCCCCCCCCCCCGCGCGCCGGGATGTGCGGTGGTAGTCGCCCCCCACCCCCCCCGGGGGT
>NZ_JBEXOS010000060.1:0-50135 GCF_040611655.1 Streptomyces sp. NPDC006552 | reverse complement strand
GACTCTATCAGATCCTTTCGGGCCTGATTCCCTGTCAACCGGGTTTCTCTTCCGGGCTGTTGGGCCCTTCCGACCTCCCGAACATTAGCGGATCCCCGCGGCAGTTCCTAATCGGATCGATCAGGTCCTGCGCAACCCGAATACGAATTGATGACGGGCATGCCGAAATCAAATCCCGGTCGGGAGATCGTGCTGATGGTGGGTGCCGCGCGGAGCGGCGGGAGGTGACGTCCCGGAGCCGATGGCTCCGGGGCAACTCGAAGGACCCTACGCCACCGGGGCCGGTAGTACAAAGGCGGGGCCCGGCAGCTGTGTGCCGGACCCCGCTGCCAGGCCGTTCGGCCCCCGCGTCAGACCTTGACGGGCTCCTTCGGCTCGCCGCCCCGCGGCGCCGGCAGGTCCGAGTCGTCCTCGCTCGTGTCGAGGAGTGTCCGTTCGTCGAAGGGCAGGTCACCGGCGAGCACCCGGTGCACCCGGTCCCGGTCCACCTCTCCGGTCCACGAGCCGATGAGCAGTGTGGCCACCGCGTTGCCCGCGAAGTTGGTCAGTGCGCGGGCCTCGCTCATGAACCGGTCGATGCCGATGATGAGGCCGACGCCGTCGACCAGGGCGGGCTTGTGCGACTGGAGGCCGCTCGCGAGCACCGCGATACCGGAGCCGGAGACGCCGGCCGCGCCCTTCGAGGCGATCATCATGAACAGGAGCAGGCCGATCTGCTGGCCGACGCTCATCGGCTGGTCCATGGCGTCGGCGATGAAGAGGGACGCCATGGTCAGGTAGATCATGGTGCCGTCGAGGTTGAAGGAGTAGCCGGTCGGCACCGTGATGCCGACGACCGGACGGCTGACGCCCAGGTGCTCCATCTTCGCGATGAGCCGTGGCAGCGCGGATTCCGACGACGACGTCGAGAGGATCAGCAGGAACTCGCGGCCCAGGTACCGCAGCAGCTTGAAGAGGTTGAAGCCGGCCGCGAACCGCAGGATGAGCGCCAGCACGATGCCCACGAACAAGGCGCAGGTGACGTAGAAACCGACCATGATCGTGGCCAGTGCCTTGAGCGCGTCCACGCCCGTCTCGCCGATGACGGCGGCCATCGCGCCGAAGGCGCCGAGCGGGGCGGCCCACATGATCATGCCGAGGACGCGGAAGACCAGCTTCTGGATGTGCTCGACGCCGCGCAGCACCGGTTCGCCGGAGCGGCCCATCGCCTGGAGTGCGAAGCCCACGAGGAGGGCGACGAGGAGGGTCTGGAGGACCTCTCCCTCGGTGAACGCGGAGACCAGCGTCGTCGGGATGACCCCGAGGACGAAGTCGACCGGGCCTTCGGCGGCGTCCTTCGCCGCGGTGTGGCCGATCTCCTTCGTGGCTTCGGTCAGGTGCATGCCGTCGCCGGGGTGCAGGATGTTGCCGACGACGAGGCCGATGGCCAGGGCGACCATCGACATGACGATGAAGTAGCCGAGGGCGAGGCCGCCGACCTTGCCGATCTTCGCGGCCTTGCGGACCGAGCCGACGCCGAGCACGATCGTGCAGAAGATGATCGGCGAGATCATCATCTTGATCAGGTTCACGAAGCCCGTGCCGATGGGCTTGAGCTCCTTGGCGAAGTCGGGCCAGATGAAGCCGACGGCGATGCCGAGCAGCACGGCCACGATGACAGCGATGTAGAGATAGTGCGTGCGGTCCCGCTTCACTGCGGGGGGCTTGGACGCGGTCCCGGTCTCGGCCACGGTTCCTCCTGACGACGACGTCGGCGTACTGGAACGCTCTGAAATAAGGGGCAGGGTTCACGTACGCACAGGCCGTGCGGCTCACGGTCTGCGGATCCCGGTGACTATCTCCCAGGCCGTGAGGACCGTCACCCTTCCGTTCATTTAGTTCGTACTTATACGACCGTGCAGACTGGGCGGCATGCGCCTCCCCCTCCCCCGCAGCCTGGCCGGCCAGCTCTTCGCGATGCAGGCCGTCCTCGTCGCGGTGGTGGTCGCGGGGTGCGCGCTGTTCACGTACGTCAGTGACCGCGGGCAGGCGGAGACGGCGGCGCGGCGGCAGGCGACCGCGGCGGCGACGGCGGTCGCCGACGCGCCCTCGGTGCGCGCGGCGATCGAGGGGGGCGGGGATCCGTCCGCGACGCTCCAGCCCTACGCGGAGGACGTGCGTCGGCACACCGGGGTGGACTTCGTGACGATCATGGATCCGGCCGGTATCCGCTGGACGCACCCCGACGAGCGGCAGATCGGCAAGCGGTTCCTGGGGCACATCGCGCCCGCGCTGCGCGGCCGTACGTTCCCGGAGACGTACACGGGGACGCTCGGGCCCTCGGTGCGGGTGGTCACGCCGGTCTACGGGGCCGGGCACCGGGTCGTCGGCCTGGTCAGCGCCGGTATCACCGTCGAGGAGATCACCGCGCAGGCGCGCGGGCAGGTGCTGGCCGTGGCCGGGGTGGCCGGGGCAGCGCTCGTGCTGGGCGGCATCGGCACGTACGTCATCAACGCGCGGCTGCGGCGTCACACCCACGGCATGAACGCGGGCGAGCTGAGCCGGATGCACGCCTACCACCAGGCCGCGCTGCACGCCGTGCGGGAGGGTCTGGTCATGCTCGACGGGCAGCGGCGGGTGGCCCTGATCAACGACGGGGCCCGCGAACTGCTCGGGGTCGGGCCGGACGCGGTGGGCCGGGGCGTCGCCGAGCTGGGGCTGCCCGCGCCGCTGACCGGCGCCCTGCTGGCGGCCGAGCCGCGGGTCGACGAGGTGCATCTGAGCGCCGACCGGGTGGTGGTCGTGAACACCTCGCCGGTGGCCAGCGGGGACCGGCGCGGCACGGTGGTCACCCTGCGCGATCACACCGAACTCCAGTCGGTGATGGGTGAGTTGGACTCCGAGCGCGGGTTCACTCAGGCGCTCAGGTCGCAGGCGCATGAGGCGGCGAACCGGCTGCACACGGTGGTGTCGCTGATCGAGCTGGGCCGGGCCGAGGAGGCGGTCGATTTCGCCACGGCGGAGCTGGAGCTGGCCCAGGCGCTCACCGACCAGGTCGTCGGCGCGGTCAGCGAGCCGGTGCTGGCCGCGCTGCTGCTCGGCAAGGCGGCGCAGGCCAACGAGCACGGGGTGGAGCTGGTCGTCTCCGCGGACACCTGGATCGACGACGGGCTGCTGCCGCGGGCGCTCGCCGCCCGCGATCTGGTCACCGTCCTCGGCAATCTCATCGACAACGCGGTGGACGCGGCGCAGGGTTCCCCGCGGGCCCGGGTCACGGTCACCGCCCGCGCCTGCGCCGAGTCGCTGCTGCTGCGGGTCTCGGACACCGGGCCGGGGGTGGACCCGGAGCACTCGGACGCCGTGTTCGAGCGCGGCTGGTCGACGAAGCCGGCGGAGCCGGGCGGGCGCGGGCTCGGCCTGGCGCTCGTCCGGCAGGCGGTGCGCCGCAACGGGGGGAGACTGGAACTGGCCAGGTCGCCGGAGGGCGGGGCCGCGTTCACGGCGCTGCTGCCATGGGGGACGGAGAGCGGCGCCGCGCCCGCATCCGCTCCCGCGCCCGCGGCCCGTGCGGCCACCGGCGCGGGCACCGCGCCCACAGCACAGGACGGAACGTCATGACGGACCCGCGGATCAGAGTCCTGGTGGTGGAGGACGACCCGGTCGCCGCCGACGCGCACGCGCTCTACGTCGACCGGGTGCCCGGCTTCGTCACCGTGGCCAAGGCCCACACCGCGGCCGGGGCCCGGCGCGCCCTGGAGCGGGCGCCGGTCGATCTGATCCTGCTGGACCTGCATCTGCCCGACGGGCACGGGCTCGCGCTGGCCCGGTCGCTGCGGGCGGCGGGCCACCAGGCGGACGTCATCGCGGTGACCTCGGCCCGCGATCTCGCGGTCGTGCGGGAGGGGGTCTCGCTGGGCGTCGTGCAGTACGTGCTGAAGCCCTTCACCTTCGCCACGCTGCGCGACCGGCTCGCGCGCTACGCCGAGTACCGCACGTCGAGCGGGGAGGCGGCCGGGCAGGACGAGGTCGACCGGGCGCTGGCCAATCTGCGCTCCCCCGCCCCGGCCGCGCTGCCGAAGGGGCTGAGCGCGCCCACGCTGGAGCGGGTGACGCAGACGCTGCGGGAGGCGGCGCCGACGGGTCTGACGGCGGCCGCGGCCGCCGGTTCGGCCGGTATCTCGCGCATCACCGCGCGCCGCTATCTGGAGCACCTGGTGGACTCGGGCCTGGCCGCGCGCAGCCCGCAGTACGGGCAGGTCGGCAGGCCCGAACTGGTCTACTCCTGGAAGTGAACCGGCCTGCGGTGCACACCCATTGACCTTGCTCCGAACCGGCCCGTACGTTCACGGGCAGCCCCGCGAGCATTGGTGCCCGTGAGCTCCGTAGGAGGTCGTGCCCGTGCGCCCCACCGCCCCTCTCCTCGTCGCCGCCGCCCTGCTGGCCGCCGGAACGCTCACCGCCTGCGGCGGCGGCTCCGGCAGTGACGCGAACACCATCAAGGTCTCGTTCAAGCAGTCCACGGACAACCAGATCAAGGTCATGGACACCTATCTGGCCGCGATGAAGAAGCAGTTCGAGAAGGCCCACCCGGGCAAGAAGGTCGAACTCGTCCCGATCAAGGCGCCGGACTCCGAGTACTACACGAAGCTCCAGCAGATGCTGCGCTCCCCCAAGACGGCGCCCGACCTGGTCTACGAGGACACCTTCCTCATCAACTCGGACATCACCAGCGGCTATCTGAAGCCGCTGGATCCCTACCTCGCCAAGTGGGCGGACTGGGACCAGTTCATCGGCACGGCGAAGACCGCGGCCAAGGCCCAGGACGGCAAGACGTACGGCGTCCCGGACGGCACCGACACCCGCGGCCTCTGGTACGACAAGGGCATCTTCGAGAAGGCCGGCATCACCACGCCCTGGCAGCCGAAGAACTGGGCCGACATTCTCGACGCGGCCCGCACCATCAAGAAGAAGGTCCCGGACGCGATCCCGCTGAACGTCTACACGGGCAAGCCGAACGGCGAGGCCGCGACCATGCAGGGCTTCGAGATGCTGCTGTACGGGACGGACGGCACGGGCGGCGATCCGCTCTACGACAGCGCGTCGGACAAGTGGGTCGCGGGCTCGAAGGCGTTCAAGGACAGCCTCGCGTTCGTGGACACCGTCTTCAAGGAGAAGCTCGGCCCCGACGTCTCCGACGCCCTCGACCCGAACTGGGCGACCCGGGTGCGCGGCGAGATGCTCCCGCAGGGCAAGCTCGGTATCGACCTCGACGGCTCCTGGCTGCCGCAGGACTGGCTCAAGGGCAGCGGCCACGCGTGGCCCGAGTGGTCGCAGAAGCTGGGGCTCGCGCACATGCCGACGCAAGGGGGCCAGGCTCCCGGCAAGGTCAGCATGTCCGGCGGCTGGACCTGGGCCGTCCCCGCCAAGGCGGGCAACCCCGATCTCGCCTTCGACTTCGTCAAGACGATGCAGACCAAGGCGAACGCGCGGCGCTGGTACATCGCCAACTCCGGCATCGCGGTCCGCAAGGACGTCGCCGCCGACCCGGCCTACGTGCAGGCGCAGCCCGGCATCAAGTTCTTCACGGACCTGGTCGCCACGACCCACTACCGGCCGGCCTATCCCGCGTACCCCAAGGTCTCCACCGCGATCCAGGAGGCGATGGAGTCGGTGACGACCGGGGACGCGTCGGTGGCGAAGGCGGCCGCGGCCTACGACGAGCAGCTGAAGACGGCGGCGGACGGCAAGGTCGTCAGCAAGCCCTGACCGGACCGGTGCCGAACCACGGGAAGGTGACCCGAGCCACGTGAACCGCCGCGCCACGACAGCACTGCGCGCCCTGCCCATCGCCCCGGCGACGATCATCATGCTCCTCTTCCTCGCCGGGCCGATCGCCTACTGCGCCTACATCGCCTTCACCGACCTCCAGCTCACCGGCCAGGCGGAGTCGTCCTTCGTCGGCTTCGCCAACTTCCGGGCCGCCTTCAAGGACGACGCCTTCCTGAACGCGGTCCGGCTCACCCTCGTCTTCACGTTCCTGTCGTCGATCGTCGGCCAGAACACGCTGGGGCTGGCCCTCGCGGCGCTGATGCAACGCGCCTCGAAACCGGTCCGCACGGTCACCGGCGCCGTCGTCGTCACGGCGTGGGTGCTGCCGGAGGTCGTCGCCGGGTTCCTGCTCTACGCGTTCTTCCGGCGCGAGGGCACGCTGAACGCGATCCTCGGCTGGCTCCATCTGCCGGGTCAGAACTGGCTGTTCACGCTGCCGATCCTCGCCGTGTCGTTCGCGAACGTGTGGCGTGGCACGGCTTTCTCGATGCTCGTCTACTCGGCGGCGCTCTCCGAGATCCCGACGGAGATCAGCGAGGCCGCCGAGGTGGACGGCGCGAACGCCTGGCAGCGGCTGTGGCGCGTCACGCTGCCGATGATCCGCCGCTCCATCGGCACGAACCTGATGCTCAACACCTTGCAGACGCTCTCCGTCTTCGGGCTGATCTGGGTGATGACGCGCGGTGGCCCGGGCAACCACAGCCAGACCCTGCCGCTGTTCATGTACGAGCAAGCCTTCCAGAAGAGCATGATCGGCTACGGCACGGCGGTCGCCCTGCTCCTGCTCGTGGTCGGCTCCCTGTTCTCGCTGGTCTACATGCGCCTGCTGCGCCCGGAGGCATGAGTGGCCCGCCGCACCACCAGGAACCGGCTCACCGCCGACGCGACCCTGACCCTGGTCGCCCTCGCCTTCGCGCTCCCGCTGGCCTGGGTGGTCCTGTCCTCCCTGGACGCCGACGCCACTCTGCGCGTGAAGTTCCCGGCCCACGCCACGCTCGACAACTTCGACGCGGTCCTGAAGCCGGACATCACCTTCACGCCGCTCCTGAACAGCCTGATCCTGTGCGGCGGGGCGACGGCCCTGACGGTGGTCTGCGCGGCGCTCGCCGCGTACCCGCTCTCCCGCTACCGCTCGCGCCTGAACAACCCGTACCTCGCGACGATCCTCTTCGCGACGTGCCTGCCGATCACGGCGATCATGGTCCCGGTCTACGCGCTGTTCGTGCAGGTGAACCTGATCGACACGATGGCGGGCACGATCTACTTCTTCACCGCCTCCCAGCTCCCGTTCGCCATCTGGCTGATGAAGAACTTCATGGACGGCGTCCCGAAGGAGCTGGAGGAGGCGGCCTGGACGGACGGCGCGAGCACCTTCCAGTCCCTGGTGCGGATCGTGCTGCCGCTGATGGGCCCGGGCGTCGCCGTCGTCACGGTGTTCTGCTTCGCGATGATGTGGGGCAACTTCTTCGTCCCGTTCATGCTGTTGCTCTCCCCCGACCAGATGCCGGCGTC
Organism: Streptomyces sp. NPDC006552; assembly: GCF_040611655.1. Taxonomy (NCBI): domain Bacteria; kingdom Bacillati; phylum Actinomycetota; class Actinomycetes; order Kitasatosporales; family Streptomycetaceae; genus Streptomyces; species Streptomyces sp. NPDC006552. Next base: position 42,815 of record NZ_JBEXOS010000060.1, on the reverse strand, counting down.
GGTCAGCATCAACGACTTCTTCGGCAACCGCGGCACGGTCGTCTACGGCCAGCTCGCGGCGTTCTCGGTCATCTACTCGACGCCGGTGATCCTGCTGTACGTGCTGGTCTCCCGCCGGTTCGGCGGCGGCTTCGCGCTCGGCGGCGCGGTCAAGGGGTGACGGCCGGGACCGCTGTACGTTCCTACGACATGTCACGCAAGACGAACGCACCGTAGCCAAGCGGGCCCATCCCCCCTATTTTGTGCCCGTGCAGCACACCGCCGCGTCGCATCAGCCCACCCCTCCGTTCAACGCCCCGGCCGCCCGCCGCCTTCGTGAGGCACTGGGCATGGCCCCGGGCCATGTCGCGTACGGCATGCGCGCGTCCTACGGGCTCGCGCACATCACCCCGGAGACGATCCTCGCCTGGGAGCGCGGCGACGCGGCGCCGCTGGCGGGTGAGCTCACCGCGCTCGCCGGGGCGCTGTGGTGTTCGCCGGGCGAGCTGATCGGCGCGCCCCGCACGCTGCGCGAACACCGGCTCGCGCTCGGGCTCGCCCCGGAGGACGTGGCGCGCGAGGCCGGCGTGGAGATCCACGCGTACCTGCGGATGGAGGAGACCGGCGACTGGCGGGGCAACGAGCGCCAGTCGAGCGCGCTCGCCGGGACGCTGCGGCTCGCGCCGCGCGCGTTCTCGACGGTGACCGGCCGGGACACCCAGCTGGCGGAGCTGCTGCGCAGCGCGGCGACCACGCGCTGGCAGGCGTACGTGCGGCCGCTGACCCGGCTCGTACCGGTGCAGCGGCGCGAGGCGGAGGACGTGCTGCACGAGATGCACCTGGAGTACCAGGCGCTGATGACCTCCACGCTGAGCTGGGGCGGCGGCACCTCGGCGGATTCGGGCGACGCGGGCCGCGATTTCCTGGACCGCATCCTGGACGAGTTCTGGTCCCGAATCCGCCACGCCTGAGCCCGGCGCCCGGGGGCGGCACGGAGTGCGCCCCTCAGGGGCGCGGGGAACCGCGCGAGCAACCACGCACGGGCGTCGCACCCGGCTACGTACCTCACCCCGCAGACGCGACGCCGCGCAAACCGACCCCGCGCCTAGAAGACGGACTCCGCCTCCTCGATCCGGTCCGCCGGGACGGTCTTGAGCTCGGTGACCGCCTCAGCCAGCGGCACCATCGTGATGTCGGTGCCGCGCAGCGCGGTCATCCGCCCGAACTCCCCGCGGTGCGCGGCCTCCACCGCGTGCCACCCGAACCGCGTGGCGAGCACCCGGTCGTACGCGGTCGGCGTCCCCCCGCGCTGCACATGGCCGAGGATGACGGGCCGCGCCTCCTTGCCGAGCCGGGACTCCAGCTCGTAGGCGAGGGCGGTGCCGATGCCCTGGAAGCGCTCGTGGCCGAACTGGTCGATCGCGCCCTTGCCGTAGTCCATCGTGCCGTCGGCGGGGTGCGCGCCCTCGGCGACGCAGATGACGGCGAACTTCTTGCCGCGGGCGAACCGCTCCTCGACCATCTTGACCAGGTCGGCCGGGTCGAAGGGCCGCTCGGGCAGGCAGATGCCGTGCGCGCCGCCGGCCATCCCGGACTCCAGGGCGATCCAGCCCGCGTGCCGGCCCATGACCTCGACGACCATCACCCGCTGGTGGGACTCGGCGGTCGTCTTGAGCCGGTCCATCGCCTCGGTGGCGACGCCGACGGCCGTGTCGAAGCCGAAGGTGCGGTCGGTGGAGGAGATGTCGTTGTCGATCGTCTTCGGGACGCCGACCACGGGCAGCCCCGCGTCGGAGAGCATCCGGGCCGCGGTGAGCGTGCCCTCGCCGCCGATCGGGATGAGCACGTCGAAGCCGCCGGCCTCGGCGAGCTGCTTGACGTCCTCGCAGGCCGCGCGGAACTTGTCTCGCTCCAGGCGGGACGAGCCCAGGATGGTGCCGCCACGGGCGAGTATGCCGCTGACCGCGTTGAGATCGAGGGGCCGGGCGCGGCCGTCGAGGAGGCCCGCGTAACCGTCCTCGAAGCCGATCACCTCGTCGCCGTAGTGCGTGACGGCGCGGTGCACGACCGACCGGATCACTGCGTTCAGTCCAGGGCAGTCGCCGCCTGCGGTCAGAACTCCGATGCGCATCGTGCTGTGTCTCCTGCTCGCTGCCGGTACGTGTGAGCCACGGCAATTCTTCCACGCTCCAGGAGGCGGTGCGTTCGCCCGCGCCGCCGGGGGGAGCTTCGGCATGCTGTCCCAGGGCACTCGGACCGCGCTGTACAGGACGTTCGCCCGGGGGGCGACTTACCCACCCCCAGAGGTATTGTCAAGAGGGCACAGCCTTCATTACGGCCATTTTTTTGGCCTCGACGGAGACGGAGAGCACGCGTGACGCGCAGCGTGTACGTGACCGGGATCGAGCGGGGCGACGGCCGCCAGGTCGTCGAGCTGGGGGTGATGGAGCTGCTGACCCGCCAGGTCGACCGGGTGGGTGTCTTCCGTCCCCTCGTCCACGACGGCCCCGACCGCCTCTTCGACCTGCTGCGCTCCCGCTACCGGCTCTCCCAGGACCCGGCGAGCGTGTACGGCCTCGCCTACGACGAGGCCTCGGCGGTCCAGGCCGAGCGGGGCACCGACGAGCTGCTCTCGCGCCTGGTCGACCGGTTCCACGCGGTGGCCCGGGAGTACGACGTCGTGCTCGTGCTCGGCACCGACTACGCCGACACCCAGCTCCCGGACGAGCTGGCGCTGAACGCGCGGCTCGCGAACGAGTTCGGGGCGTCCGTCATCCCGGTGGTCGGCGGCCGCAAGCAGCCGGCCGAGTCGGTGCACGCCGAGACCCGCAACGCCTACCGCGCCTACGACGGCCTGGGCTGCGACGTGCTCGCGATGATCGTCAACCGGGTCGCCGCCGAGGACCGCGACGGCATCCAGGAGAAGCTCACGGCCCATCTGCCGGTGCCCACCTTCGTCCTGCCCGACGAGCCCGCGCTCTCCGCGCCGACCGTCTCCCAGATCACCCACGCCCTGGGCGGCACAGTGCTGCTCGGCGACGGCGCGGGGCTGGCCCGTGACGCCCTGGACTTCGTCTTCGGCGGCGCCATGCTGCCGAACTTCCTGAACGCCCTGACCCCGGGCTGCATGGTCGTCACCCCGGGCGACCGCGCGGACCTGGTGGTCGGCTCGCTCGCCGCGCACAGCGCCGGCACCCCGCCCATCGCGGGCGTCCTGCTGACCCTGAACGAGCGGCCCGGCGAGGAGATCCTCAAGCTCGCCGACCGGCTCGCGCCGGGCACGCCGGTGGTCGCGGTGGCCGGCGGCTCGTTCCCCACGGCGGCCGAGCTCTTCGCCCTGGAGGGCAAGCTGAACGCGGCGACGCCCCGCAAGGCGGAGACGGCCCTCGGCCTCTTCGAGCGGTACGTCGACACGGCCGGGCTGCTCAGGACGATCCAGGCGCCCGCGACCGACCGCGTCACGCCGATGATGTTCGAGCACAAGCTGCTGGAGCGGGCCCGCGCCGACAAGCGCCGCGTCGTGCTGCCCGAGGGCACCGAGGAGCGGGTGCTGCGCGCCGCCGACGTGCTGCTGCGCCGCGGCGTCTGCGGCCTGACCCTGCTCGGTCCGGTAGAGCAGATCCGCAAGAAGGCCGCGGACCTCGGCGTCGATCTCGCGGACGCCGAGCTGATCGACCCGCAGACGCACGAGCTGCGCGACCGGTTCGCCACCGTGTACGCGCAGCTGCGCGCCCACAAGGGCGTCACGGTGGAGCTGGCGCACGACGTGGTCGCCGACGTGAACTACTTCGGCACGCTGATGGTCCAGGAGGGGCTGGCCGACGGCATGGTCTCCGGCTCCGTACACTCCACGGCCGCGACCATCCGGCCCGCCTTCGAGATCATCAAGACGAAGCCGGACGCGGCGATCGTCTCCTCCGTCTTCTTCATGTGCCTGGCCGACAAGGTCCTCGTCTACGGCGACTGCGCCGTGAACCCGGACCCGGACGCGCGCCAGCTCGCCGACATCGCCATGCAGTCCGCGGTCACCGCCGAGCAGTTCGGGGTCGACCCGCGGATCGCGATGCTGTCGTACTCGACGGGCACCTCCGGCTCCGGCGCCGACGTGGACAAGGTCCGCGAGGCGACCGAGCTGGTCCGCGAGCGCCGCGGCGACCTGCGGATCGAGGGGCCGATCCAGTACGACGCGGCGGTCGAGCCGAGCGTCGCGGCCACCAAGCTGCCGGGCTCCGAGGTGGCGGGCCAGGCCAGCGTGCTGATCTTCCCGGACCTCAACACCGGCAACAACACCTACAAGGCCGTGCAGCGCTCGGCCGGCGCGATCGCCGTCGGTCCGGTCCTCCAGGGCCTGCGCAAGCCGGTCAACGACCTGTCCCGCGGCGCGCTCGTGCAGGACATCGTGAACACCGTCGCCATCACGGCGATCCAGGCCCAGACGCCGGCCAACTGAACCCTCGTACCCGACGAAAAAGGCACTCCTTTCCGTGAACGCGACCCGAGTCCTCGTCCTCAACTCCGGCTCCTCGTCGGTGAAGTACCAGCTTCTCGACATGCGTGACAGCTCCCGGCTCGCGGCCGGGCTCGTCGAGCGCATCGGGGAGGAGACCTCGCGCCTCAAGCACACGCCGCTGACCGGCGAGGGCGGCGAGGCCCGTGAGCACAGCCGGCCGATCGCCGACCACGAGGAGGCCCTGAAGGCGGTCGCCGAGGAGCTGGCCCGGGACGGGCTCGGCCTCGACTCCCCCGATCTGGCCGCGATCGGCCACCGCGTGGTCCACGGCGGCCTCTTCTTCTCCGAGCCGACCGTGATCGACGACGCGGTGCTCAAGGAGGTGGAGCGGCTGATCCCGGTGGCGCCGCTGCACAACCCGGCCAACCTGACGGGCATCCGCACGGCGATGGCGCTCCGCCCGGACCTGCCGCAGGTCGCGGTCTTCGACACGGCGTTCCACACGACGATGCCGGAGTCGGCGGCGCGGTACGCGATCGACGTGAAGACCGCCGACGAGCACCGGGTGCGCCGCTACGGCTTCCACGGCACCTCGCACGCCTACGTCTCGCGCCGGGCGGCGCGGCTGCTCGGCAAGGAGCCGGAGGACGTGAACGTCATCGTGCTGCACCTGGGCAACGGCGCGTCGGCGTCCGCGGTCCGCGGCGGCCGGTGCGTGGACACGTCGATGGGGCTCACCCCGCTCGAGGGGCTGGTGATGGGGACGCGTTCAGGCGACATCGACCCGGCCGTCATCTTCCATCTGATGCGGGTGGGCAACATGTCCGCGGACGAGATCGACGACCTCCTCAACAAGAAGAGCGGCCTGATCGGACTCTGCGGGGACAACGACATGCGGGAGATCCGCCGCCGGATCGACGAGGGCGACCAGGAGGCGCAGCTCGCCTTCGACATCTACATCCACCGCCTGAAGAAGTACATCGGTGCCTACTACGCGGTGCTCGGCCGGGTGGACGCGGTCGTGTTCACCGCCGGGGTGGGGGAGAACGCGGCGCCGGTGCGGGAAGCTGCGGTCGCGGGCCTGGAGGAGCTGGGGCTCGCGGTCGACGGCGCGCTCAACTCCGTACGTTCCGACGAGGCCCGGCTCATCTCGCCCGAGTACGCCCGGGTCGCCGTCGCGGTGGTCCCCACGGACGAGGAGCTGGAGATCGCCCGGCAGACCTACGCGCTGGTCGCCCCGCGCAACGACTGAGCACCCGCCCGCCCATTTGTAGATTCCACCAGACGGAATATTCCGTAGCGAAACAAACCGATAGGATCGCCCCCATGCGCCGTTCCAAAATCGTCTGCACGCTGGGCCCAGCCGTCGACTCCGAAGAGCAGCTCGTCTCGCTGATCGAAGCCGGTATGAACGTGGCCCGCTTCAACTTCAGCCACGGCTCGCACGCCGAGCACCAGGGTCGTTACGACCGGGTGCGCGCCGCCGCCGGGAAGACCGGCCGCGCGGTGGGCGTCCTCGCCGACCTCCAGGGCCCGAAGATCCGTCTGGAGACCTTCGCCGAGGGCCCCGTCGAGCTGGTGCGCGGTGACGAGTTCACCATCACCACCGAGGACGTGCCCGGTGACAAGTCGATCTGCGGCACCACCTACAAGGGGCTGCCCGGCGACGTCTCCAAGGGCGACCAGGTCCTGATCAACGACGGCAACGTCGAGCTGCGCGTCGTCGAGGTCGACGGGCCGCGCGTGAAGACGATCGTCGTCGAGGGCGGTGTCATCTCCGACCACAAGGGCATCAACCTGCCCGGTGCGGCCGTCAACGTGCCCGCCCTGTCGGAGAAGGACATCGATGACCTGCGCTTCGCGCTGCGGATGGGCTGCGACATGGTCGCCCTGTCCTTCGTGCGTGACGCGAGCGACGTCAAGGACGTCCACAAGGTGATGGACGAGGAGGGCCGCCGGGTCCCCGTCATCGCCAAGGTGGAGAAGCCGCAGGCCGTCGCCAACATGGAGGGCGTCGTCGCGGCGTTCGACGCCGTCATGGTCGCCCGTGGCGACCTGGCCGTCGAGTACCCGCTGGAGAAGGTCCCGATGGTGCAGAAGCGCCTCGTGGAGATGTGCCGCCGCAACGCCAAGCCGGTGATCGTCGCGACCCAGATGATGGAGTCGATGATCACCAACTCGCGCCCCACGCGCGCCGAGGCGTCCGACGTCGCCAACGCGATCCTGGACGGCGCCGACGCGGTCATGCTGTCGGCCGAGTCCTCGGTCGGCGCCTACCCGATCGAGACCGTCAAGACGATGTCGAAGATCGTCCAGGCGGCCGAGGTCGAGCTGCTCTCCAAGGGCCTTCAGCCGCTGGTGCCCGGCAAGAAGCCGCGTACCCAGGGCGGTTCGGTGGCCCGTGCCGCCGCCGAGATCGCCGACTTCCTGAGCGCGGAGGCGCTGGTCGCCTTCACGCAGTCCGGTGACACGGCCCGCCGCCTGTCCCGCTACCGCGCGGCCCAGCCGATCCTCGCCTTCACCACGGACGAGAACACCCGCAACCAGCTCTCGCTGAGCTGGGGCGTGGAGTCCTACGTCGTGCCGCACGTGGACAACACGGACGCCATGGTCGAGCTGGTCGACGCCGAGCTGGTGCGGCTGAACCGCTTCAACGACGGCGAGACCGTGGTCATCACCGCCGGTTCGCCCCCCGGCGTCCCCGGCACCACCAACATGGTCCGGGTGCACCACCTGGGCGGCGGCGACCGCGACTGACGCACCACCGCTCGCAGCACACGCGCCGAGGGCGCCCCCGGTACGAGACAGGGGGCGCCCTCGGCGTCTGTGCGGCTCCCGGAACGGGCCGTGCGGGTCGGGGTCAGCTGTTCTCGACCGTGGTGTGCAGTCCCGGCACGTGCAGGGTGCCGCCGAACTGGGCGGCCTGCGTCACCTTCACGTTGGTGAAGTAGAGGATCGGCAGGTTGATCGGCGGCGGGTTGTCCGCGTTGAACGTCATGGGGATGAGCCCGAGCAGGTTGCCCGACAGCTCCTCCGTGTACATGGTGGTCTTCCCGTCCCGGATGGTGGACGTGGAGCCCTTGTCCGAGCGGATGTGGAAGTACTTCCCGTCGGGCCCGGGGGCGATCTGGTGCAGATCCCCGATGTCCGTCCCGTTGGAGATGACGTACTTCATGACCCGCTTGGTGGAGCCGTCGGCCATCCGGACGTCCACCAGGCCCTGGTAGTCCGCACCCTTGAGCAGGAGCGAGCTGGCCTGCAGCTTCCAGACGTCGTTGGGCAGTTGCGCCGGGGTGTCCTCGTCTGCCCCCTCGGCGTCGGTGGCGACCGGGCAGTCGTCCGGGATGCCGCTGGCGGAAGGAGACGGGGTCGCCGCGTCCTCGGCCTTCTTCGCGGCGTCCTCGGTGGCCTTGTCGACGCTGTCCTTGGTGTCCTTGACCGCGTCGCCGGCCTTGCCGGCCGTGTCCTTGACCGTGTCGCCGACGCCGTCGACGGTGTCCTTGGCTGCGGAACCCAGGTCCTTGGAGTCCTGATCCTTGGAGTCCTGGGCCGTGGAACCCTGCGCGGCACCGGATCCGGTGGCCGACGCCGACGGGCTGGGAGAAGGGCTAGCCGTCTCCTTGTCCTTCGGCGTGAACAGGTCCTTCAGCGCGTCGCCCACACCCAGCGGGTCGAGCGGGTTCTTGGTCTCGGACTTCGAGGGGGACGGCGTGGCCGTGGTGGCGCCCGCGGACTTCGTCCCGGAGGAGGCCGACGGCGACGGGGTCGGCTGTGCCGCCTTCTCGGAGCCGGTGTCCTTGCCCGGGTCCTCGGCGCCGTCCTTGCCCTGATCGGTGCCCTTGGCGGTGTCCTTGGCCGGACCCTTGTCGCTGTCCTTGCCGGTGGACGCGGAGGCGGACGGCTTCGGGGTCGTGGACTCCTCGGCCTTGTCCTTGCCGGTCTTGCCGTCGGCGCCACCGCTCTTGGCGTCGCGCTCCGCCTCGACCGCGTCGGCGCACGCCTTGTAATCGTCCGCCGAGAATTTGGTCGGGTTGTCCTTGGCCGACGCCAGCGTGGGCGTCAGACCGAGTCCCATCAGTACGGCCGTGGGCATGGCCGCGATGGCTATCGCCTTGCCCGCGGGCATGTGCAGCCTGGTGAAAAGATGCTTCCTCGGTGCTGCATGCCGCGGCCCGGTTCTCGCACGAGAATCCACCATGGGGTCCTCGTGGTGCACCTCGTCAGCCGGCACGGTGCCTCCCGTTCGTCCCGTTCTCCGGGCTCGTCCCTGACACATCGTCGTTTGCGCCCGCGACCCGGTAGGTGGCTCCCGCGACCGGCGGCACGCCGCCCTGGTCCTGACTCCCGGCGCCGTCACCGCCCCGCGTGGTTGCCTCGGCCGCCTCGTCGCGCGGCCGCCCCGGCGCCCAGGCGACGCCGAGGGCGCCGCCGATCAGGGCGAGCAGGAAGCCGATGACGAAACCGCCGAAGTTGGAGACCACCAGGGAGACCAGGGCGAGAAGAATCGCCGCCACACCCGCGAACACCCGGGAGTGCGGCTGGAACCACATCGTCAGGCCGAGCACCACCAGCAGGACCCCGATGATGAGCGACCCGGCCCCCGCCGTCGTCGCCATCCGGATCGTCATGCTGCCGAGCGTCAGATTCGCGTACGGGAAGTACATGATGGGAATGCCGCCGAGGATGGCCAGCAGGCCACCCCAGAACGGGCGCTGACCGCGCCACCCTCGGAACGACTGGCGCATGTTACCCGTCTTCGGGCTCCGCCCTGCGTGCGCTTCGGCGCTCATCTCGTACAGCTCCTCGGGAATGGCGTTGCTCTGTGGTGACGATGGCTGGCCGGTTCCGGGCACGGGGACGACTCGGAGCGTTACCCGTCCGCCCCCGCGCCCGGCCGTTCAGCGCATCACGTGCCTAGTCCCGGGCCCTGAGCGGACCCTTGCGGACTAGTAGCACTCGTGCTTGCCCTTCTGGACACTCATCTTGAGGCCAGAGAGCTTGAACGTGGCGGCCGTCGTGGCCCACGCCCGCTGCTGGACCTTCTCGAAGTGCACCGAGTCGGCCTGCTGGGCGAACGAGTTCGGGTCCGCCTTGTCGCCCTGGTGGATACCCGGGCCCTTGCTGGCGTCACCGGCCGCCACACCGATGTCGATGTTCTCGAACGTCGCATCGGTCTTCAGGTCATCGGCATCGATGTAGAGGGTCTTCGCCTCTACCGGGTTCTTCGGGTCGTTGCCGGCCTTGAGCTTCATCGACACATCGCCGAAGACCGGGACCGGCACCACGACGGACTGGCACAGGTCGTGGATCGTCGCCGTCTTCATGCCGACGACGGCGACCGGGTGCGCACCCGTCTTACCGGTGTCGATGGCGCCGTACTGGGCGAAGCCCTTGCCATCGAGAGAGCTGGCCGTCACCTTGAACGACTGGCCCGAAACGCTGAACGATGCCGCAAGCGCGCCCTGGGACAGGGCCACACCTATCGCGGCAGTCGCCGCGACGCTCGGCACCATGACTACGGCGAACCGCTTCCATCTGGTCCCGCCACGAGTCACGGACTTCATGACTTTCCTCCTTCTCGGACGTACATCTCCGGCCCTGACTGCCCCAAGAGCGGCTCAGCCGGGCAGGGATGGGAGAAGTGCTACGTCCTCGGGAAGGAGAGCGCCCGCATCGGAGGCGCATCCGCACCCTGATCACCGGCGATCACCCCCGAGCGACAACCACTGGTCGCACCTGAGCCATCACGCGCAACCCGCTGGACAGGCTCGACCTCACGGTCAAGACCCCCCTGTCCCAGACCGACGGCGCTCCCCTTGGTCCGCCGCCGACCTGCCCGGTGGGGACCCACGACCCCCGCCGCGCGAATGGCTGTCGGACGGTGAGGAGTGGACCGAGCGTGCCCGATCGTGGTGCATTCCCGGCGTGGACACAAGGGGGTTCGTTACTCATGGGTAACGGGCGGATAACCGAACAACGACCGCCCGGCATCGAACGGCGACGCAGGGTGCCGCTCTGGCCATCGCCAAAGTGGTTGATTCCGGTACGGAACCGGGCAGAGGAGAGGGTGTGACTTACTCCAAGTAACAGCGGCCGCATTTACCAAGTTTTGGCAAAGTGCGGCCGCCGTGCGTCCTCGCGGACGAAATTTTCACCCCGGCATCACAAGCCGCAGTGTTTAAGGACAGGTCACCGCGGGACTCAGAAGAGAACCCGGGCCAGGGCCGTACGCGCGGTGGTCACGCGCGGGTCGTCGCTCCCCACGAGCTCGAACAGTTCAAGCAGCCGGACCCGCGCCGCGTTCCGGTCGTCGCCCGCCGAGCGGGCCACGGCGTCGACCAGTCGCCCGAAGGCGTCCTCGACATGGCCCCCCACCAGGTCCAGGTCGGCGGCGGCGATCTGCGCGGCCACGTCCTGCGGCTTCTCGGCGGCGTCCCTGCGGACCTGCTGCGGGTCGATGCCCTGCACCCGCTGGAGCAGTTCGGCCTGGCCGAGGCCGAGCTTGGCCTCGGAGTTGCCGGGGTCGTCGGAGAGCACGTTCTTGTACGCCTGGACGGCCCCCGCCAGGTCGCCCGCGTCAAGGGCGCGGACCGCGGCTTCGAGGAGCGCGTCGTAGGGACCGGCCGGAGCCTCCACGACCGGTGCGGCGCCCTCCGCGTCGACGGCGCTCCCATCGACGGCGATGCCGGTGAGGCCGAAGCGCTCCTCGGCGACCTGGATCAGCTGGTCGAGGGTGCCGCGGATCTGGGCCTCGGGGGCCGCGCCCTGGAAGAGGGGCAGCGCCTGCCCGGCCACCACCGCGAAGACGGCGGGGATGCCCTGGACCCCGAACTGCTGCATCAACATCTGGTTGGCGTCGACGTCGATCTTGGCGAGCACGAAGCGGCCGCTGTACTCGGTGGCGAGGCGCTCGAGCAGCGGGCTCAGCTGCTTGCAGGGCTCGCACCACTCGGCCCAGAAGTCGATGACGACGGGCACCTCGGTGGAGCGCTGCAAAACATCCCGCTCGAAGCCGGCCTCGTCGACATCGATGACAAGGCTCGACGGCGACACGGCGGCCGGGCCGCCGCCCTGGCGGGCCGCTTCGGCGCGCGCCTGCTCCGCCTTCGCCTTCGCCTCCTGGGCCGCCTTCACCGCGGCGAGATCGACGACTCCGCTCATGGACATGTTCCGTGGCTGCATGCGTACAGTCTCCCCCTTCCGCGGACCGTTGTGGGCCGGGTCCCCTCCGTCGCCTCCCGCCGGATTGCGAGGCGTACGGAGCGGACTCGGCCTGATGCGTCGATGCCGGGTCCCCACCCGGCACCTGGTGCGGTACCGGGTCCCCACCCGGCACCTCGTGGTTGCCGCTCGCCGTGGCCGCCCGGGGTGCAGATCCGAGTCGGTCGTACGAGATCGTGCTTTCGCTACGGCTCGTAGCGTATCTGCCGGAGGCGGGGCGCCGGGGGGCGCCCCCGGGTGATCTGCCTCACGCGCGCTCTTCTTGCTACCGGCCGGTATGGTCGCGTCCATGCAGCGCCGCACCCCGCCCCCACCAGGCCGTCTCGGCCGGCCGCGGTCCGCCGCGGCGGACGAGGCGATCCTGGAGGCGACACGGGCGGCCCTCGTCGACCTCGGCTGGTCGAAGCTGACCCTCGGCGACGTGGCGACGCGGGCCGGTGTCGCCAAGACGACGCTGTACCGGCGCTGGGCGGGCAAGAACGAGCTCGTGGTCGACGCGGTCGCCGTCCTCTTCGATGAACTCGAACTCCCCGACAATGGTTCCCTGGCCGCCGACATCGAGGGCGTGGTCCTCCAGTTCGCGGCGATCCTGGACCGCCCGGAGACCAAGACGGCGCTGATGGCGGTGGTAGCGGAGTCCACCCGGGACGCCCCGCTCCGCGAACGCATCCGCACCTCGATCGTGGACCGCCAGAAGCGCCTCGTCCTGGAGGGCCGCGCCCGCGCGGAGCGCCGCGGCGAACTCCCCTCCGACGACGACCCGTTCGTGGCGGCGGCCACGGCCGACCTCATCTTCGACGTGGTGGCGGGAGCGGTGGTGCACCGGACGCTGGTGAGCGCGGAGCCGGTGGACGGGGAGTGGGTACGGCGGTTCACGGCGTTGCTGTTGGGCGGTCTGGCGGCGGCGTCGCCGTAACGCCCTCGGGGGCCCGTCGGGCGGACGCCGGGCAGCGGCGGGGCACGAGTTCAGCGCTGTCCCAGTGGCTTGACGAAGGGGCCGGCGATTCTCTCGACCGCGTCCAAGGTGATCTCGGGGACGCACACAGCCGCGTCATCCGCCATACCGTCCGGCAGTTCCCCCCGCATCCCCTCCGGACACAGAAAGGCCCCGTCGGGAAGGAGGATGCCGGCGCCGATGTGAGTGACGAGGCCGATGAGCACGTCCCACACGGCGCCCGCCTGCGGACGCTCCACCGCCAACACTCCGTCACACAGGGACAGTTCGGCCTCGCTGCCGTCGTGGGCCCGGATCCTGAACTCCTCGGGACCCGTGCTCACGCCCGTCCGCAGATCGGAGTGACGCGCGAGGAAGTCTCGGATGGCGTCGGCGCTCAGACCGGCCAGCTCGCCGCCGGAGAACCGGTAGAGCGTCAGGCCGAAACTCATGAGCACCGCTCCTGCCTGGCTCCCTGGACTCCCGTCGTACCAGCTTCGGTACTGCCGGAGTGCTCGTCGGTCGTGTCCTCGTGTCCGTCCTGGCCATCAAACCTGATAGCGCCCCGGCGCGAACACCCCCAGGTTCTCAGCCACCCACTGGGACGTGTGCTTCAGGCCCTCCGGGAGCGTGACCTGGGGCTGCCAGTCCGCCCACTCGCGGGCCCGGGTGTTGTCGGAGAGGAGGCGATGGACCTCGCTCCCCGAAGGGCGCAGGCGGGTCGGGTCGACGACCACCCGGGCGTCTCTGCCCGTGGCATGGATGAGGGCCTCGGCCAGGGCGCCGATCGAGATTTCCTGGCCCGTGCCGAGGTTGACGACCTGGCCCAGCGCGCGGTCGCACTCCGCCACCGCCAGGAAGCCGCGGGCCGTGTCCGTGACGTACGTGAAGTCGCGGGTCGGGGTCAGCGAGCCGAGCCTGATCTCGCGGGCTCCGGAGTGGAGCTGGGCCAGGATCGTGGGGATGACGGCGCGGGCCGACTGGCGCGGGCCGTAGGTGTTGAAGGGGCGGACCACCGTCACCGGGAGTTCGAAGGCGTGCCAGTGGGACAGCGCCATCATGTCCGCGCCGATCTTCGAGGCCGAGTACGGGGACTGCGGCTGGAGGGGGTGGTCCTCGGCGATCGGGGCCGTCAGCGCCGTGCCGTAGACCTCGCTGGTCGAGGTGTGGACGAGGCGGCGGACCGCGTGGCGGCGGCAGGCCTCGGCGATGTTCTCGGTGCCGACCACGTTCGTCTGGACGTACGCGCCCGGAGAGTCGTACGAGTACGGGATGCCGATCAACGCGGCCAGGTGGAAGACCGTGTCGCAGCCGGCGACGGCGTCCGCGACGCGGCCCGCGTCGCGGACGTCGCCCGCCCAGAACTCCACTCGGGGGTCGTCGAGGAGGTGGGCCAGGTGGCCCTTGTCGGCGTAGGGCTTGTAGTGGACGAAGGCGCGGACGTGTGCGCACGCGTCGAGGAGCAGGTCGACGAGCGTCGAGCCGATGAAGCCCTCCGCCCCGGTGACGAGCACCGTGTGCCCTGCCCAGCTGGATGTCGTACTCATGTGCGCTGCAACTCCCTTGTGTGTCCTGCGAGTTCTATGACGTGGTCCGCCAGGAGGTCGGCCGCCCTGGCGTGCGGGCCCTGGGGTGCGGCCGCCGACATCGCCGCGAGCCGCGCCGGGGCGGCGAGCAGCGGTTCGACGAGGGCGGCGAGGTTGTCGGGGGTGGTGTCGGCGTCGGGCAGCAGGAGCCCTGCGCCCGCGTCGCTCAGCACCCGCGCGTTGTGGGTCTGGTGGTCGCCCGGCGCGTGCGGATAGGGGACGAGGACGGCCGGGACCCGTGTGGTGGCGAGTTCGGCGACCGTCGCCGAGCCCGCCCGGCACACGACCAGGTCGGCGGCGGCGTAGGCGAGGTCCATCCGGTCGAGGTAGGGGACGGCGGCCGCGGGGGTGCCCAGGAGCCGGCGCCGGGTGGCGTCGAGGGCGGCCGGGCCCGTCTTGATGAGGAGATGGACGTCGGGGCGGCCGCGCCAGTGGGCCGCCAGGCCCACCGCCGCCTCGGTCAGCCGCGCCGCGCCGAGGCTGCCGCCGTTGACGAGGACGAGCCGGGCGCCGTCGGGGACGCCGAGTGCGCGGCGGGCGGCGTCCCGCAGGGCCGGTCGGTCCAGCTCCGCGAGGGCCGCGGCGATCGGCATGCCGGTGGTGAACGCCCGCGCGCCGCCCGGCAGATGGGCGCGGCTGCGGTCGAAGGCGACGGCGATGTGGGGGGTGAGGCGGGCGGCGAACCGGTTGGCCCGGCCGGGCACCGCGTTGGACTCGTGGATGAGGCTGGGCAGCGCCGCCGCCCGGGCGCCCACGATGACGGGCGCGCTCGGATAGCCGCCCATGCCGACGGCGACCTGGGCGCCCTGCGCGCGCAGGATGGCCCTGCACTGGGCGCCGGACTTCAGCAGCGCCGCCGGCAGGAGGTAGCGGCGGGCGCCGAGTGAGGGGTCGAACGGGATCATGTCGACGGTGTGCAGGCGGTACCCGGCGGCCGGGATCAGCCGGGTCTCCAGGCCGCGTTCGGTGCCGACGAAGGAGATCACCGCGTCGGGGACGGCCCGGCGCAGGGCGTCGGCGAGGGCGAGCCCGGGGTAGATGTGCCCACCGGTGCCGCCCGCGCCGATGACGACGGACAAGGGGGTGCGCAGAGGGCTGCGCGAGTCGCTTCGCATGAGAAGTGAGCGTCGCGGGGCGCTCTAAGAGGGTTTTAAGAGCCCGGTTTGGCACCGTGGTGACCATGAGATCAGCGAGCGAGCGCGGTGCGGCCAGGGTGCTGGTCGTGGACGACGATCCCGAGGTCCGCTCGGCGGTGGAGGACGCGCTGAGCGTCGAGGGGCACCTCGTGCGGGGCGCGTCCGACGGCCAGCGGGCGCTGGGCGCGCTCGCGCGCTGGGAGCCGGACCTCGTCGTCCTCGACGTGATGATGCCGGTCCTGGACGGACTGGCGGTGTGCCGGCAGATGCGGGCCGTGGGGGACCGGACGCCCGTGCTGGTGCTGACCGCGCTCGACTCGGTGAGCGAGCGGGTGGACGGGCTCGACGCGGGCGCCGACGACTACCTGGTCAAGCCGTTCGCGCTGGACGAACTGGTGGCGCGGGTGCGGGCGCTGCTGCGCCGGGCGGCCGCCGACCCGGCGCCGGACGACTCCCCCGGGACGCTCGCCTACGGCGATCTCGTCGTCGACCCGCGGACCCGCGCGGGCCGGCGCGGCGGCCGGGCCCTGGAGTTCAGCCGTACGGAGTTCGCGCTCCTGGAGGTCCTGGTGCGCAACGCCGGGCAGGTGCTGCCGCGCGAGGTGATCCACGAGGCGGTGTGGGGCCGCGACTTCGGGCCGGAGTCCAACTCCCTCGCCGTGTACATCGGTTACTTGCGGCGCAAGCTGGAGGGCCCCGGCGAGCCGCGGCTGCTGCACACGGTCCACGGGGTCGGCTACCGGCTGGGCACGCCGTGAACGGGGACGCGGCCGAGCGGCAGGTGCGGAGGCGGGCCCGGATCAAGGACCGCACCCCGCTGCGCACCCGGCTCGCGCTGCTGGCCTGCGCCACGGTCGCGCTGATCACGGTGGGCGTGTGCCTGGCCTCGTACGCCGTGATCCGCTACGAGCTCGGGCACCAGCTCGAACTCCAGCTGGCCCAGGCCGCGACCCTGGCCACGCAGCAGAACCGGGGCGAGCCGCCGGGCGTGCTCGCCGGGGAGTGCCGGTATCTGGCGGCCCCGGCCTGCGCCCAGCTCGTCCCCGCCGACGCGGCGGACGACCCCGGCGGGCCGTACCTGCTGCCGGTCACCGACGCCACGCGGGCCGTCGCGGCGGGCACGCGCGCGCCGTACTACACGGACCTCACGCTCCAGGGGCACCGGGTGCGGATGCTGACGACGCCGTTCACGGGTGGCGGGGCCGACACGGCCTTGCAGGTGGCGCTGCGGTCGGATCCGACGGCGAAGGGGTTGCGGCAGGCGACCGCGCTGCTGGCCGCGATCAGCGTGGCGGGGGTGCTGCTCGCGGCGGCGGGCGGTTACTGGGTGGCGCGGCGCGGTCTGGCGCCGGTCGCCCGGCTGACGGCCACCGCGGAGCGGATCGCGGCGACCCGGGACGCCCGGACGCGCATCGATCTGCCGCCGGGGCGGCGGGACGAGGTGACGCGCCTGGCCGCCTCGTTCAACACGATGCTGGGTGAGCTGGAGGAGTCGGTGGCGGCCCGGCGCAGGCTCGTGGCCGACGCCTCGCACGAACTGCGGACGCCGTTGACGGCGCTGCGCACGAACGCGGAGCTGCTGGCGCGGGCCGAACGGTTGACCCCGGCTCAGCGGGATCGGGCCTCCGCGGCGCTCGGCCGGCAGATCCACGAAGTCACGTCCCTCGTCAACGACTTGATCGAGCTGGCCCGTGACGAGGAGCCGCGGCCGCTGGTCGAGGAGGTGGCGCTCGCCCCGCTGGTCGCGCACGCGGTGGAGGCGGCGCGGGCGCACTGGCCCGCAGTCGCCTTCACGCTCACGGTGCTGCCGGACGCGGCCAGGGTCACGCTGCCCGGTGTCCCCTCGCGGCTGTCCCGGCTGCTGGCGAACCTGCTCGGCAACGCGGCGAAGTTCACTCCGCCGGGTGGGGGGCCGGTCGAGGTCGTGTTGACCCGGCGGGAGGTGACGGTGCGGGATCACGGGCCCGGGATCGCTCCTGGGGACCTTCCGCATGTCTTCGACCGGTTCTACCGGGCCGAGGCGTCTCGGGCGCTGCCGGGTTCTGGGCTCGGGCTGGCGATGGCCCAGCAAATTGCTCGGGCGCATGGGGCGGAGCTTGTTGCGGAGGCCGCGGGCGGGGGTGGAGCGCTGTTCCGGCTGACCTTCGCGCCCCCACCAGGCGGCCCCTAAATCTGTGCCTGCACTCTGGCGGGGCTTTTTTGCGCAGTTCCCCGCGCCCCTTATGGGTAGTCCTTCGGCTGACGCGCCGTGGGGGCTGGTCGCGCAGTTCCCCGCGCCCCTGGAGCATGCGGCTCCGCCGCAGCTCCATGGGGCGCCGGGATGAGGCCGCGCCTCATAGGGCGCCAATGAGATGCCGCACGAAGTGCGCATCTCAGGGGCGCGGGGAACGGCGCGACCAGCCCCCACCGACCCGCAGCCAAAAGCGGGCGCACGCAGTGCGCCTTGCAGGGGCGCGGGGAACTGCGCGAGAAGCCCCACGGCGGGACAGCCGGCCCACTACCTGGGGGCGCGGGGAACTGCGCGACCAGCCACCACCGCGGGGCAGCCGAACAGCCGCCCAGAGGCGCGGGAACTTGCAACCCGTCCCCACACCGACCCAGCCCCGCGGCGCACCCCGCAGAACCCAACCCCCTAGAACCCAGCCGGCTCCGTATAGACGCCCCACTCGTCCCGGAGCACCCCACAGATCTCCCCCAGGGTCGCCTCCGCGCGGACAGCGTCAAGCATGGGCCCGATCATGTTCGAACCGTCCCGCGCAGCCCCCAGCATCCGCTCCAGCGCCCCCCGCACAGCGGCCTCGTCCCGCCCCGCCTTGCGCCCGGCAAGAGCCCGCACCTGCTCCCGCTCCACCTCATGGCTGACCCGCAGGATCTCCAGGTCACCGGTGACAGAACCGTGAGCGACGTTGACGCCGACGACCCGCTTGTCCCCCTTCTCCAGGGACTTCTGGTACTGGAAGGCGGACTCGGCGATCTCGCCGGTGAACCAGCCGTCCTCGATGCCGCGCAGGATGCCGGAGGTGATCGGGCCGATGGGGTGCTGCCCGTCGGGGTGGGCCCGCAGCCCGCGCTCCTTGATCTGGTCGAAGATCTTCTCCGCGTCGGCCTCGATCCGGTCCGTGAGCTGCTCCACGTACCAGGCGCCGCCGAGCGGATCCGCGACGTTGGCGACGCCGGTCTCCTCCATGAGCACCTGCTGCGTACGCAGCGCGATCTCCGCGGCCTGCTCGCTGGGGAGCGCGAGCGTCTCGTCGAGGGCGTTCGTGTGCAGGGAGTTGGTGCCGCCGAGCACCGCTGCCAGCGCCTCCACCGCCGTACGCACCACGTTGTTGTACGGCTGCTGGGCGGTGAGCGAGACACCGGCGGTCTGGGTGTGGAAGCGCAGCCACTGCGCCTTGTCGCTCCTCGCCCCGTACACGTCGCGCATCCAGCGGGCCCAGATCCGCCGGGCCGCGCGGAACTTGGCGATCTCCTCGAAGAAGTCGAGGTGCGCGTCGAAGAAGAAGGACAGGCCGGGCGCGAAGACGTCCACGTCGAGGCCACGGGCCAGGCCCAGCTCGACGTACCCGAACCCGTCCGCCAGCGTGTACGCCAGCTCCTGCGCGGCCGTGGAGCCCGCCTCGCGGATGTGGTACCCGGAGACCGAGAGCGGCTTGTACGCCGGGATGGACGCGGCGCAGTGCTCCATCAGGTCGCCGATCAGGCGCAGGTGCGGCTCGGGCTGGAAGAGCCACTCCTTCTGGGCGATGTACTCCTTGAAGATGTCGGTCTGGAGCGTGCCGTTGAGGACCGCCGGGTCGACGCCCTGGCGCTCGGCCGCGACCAGGTACATGCAGAAGACGGGGACGGCGGGGCCGCTGATCGTCATCGACGTGGTGACGTCGCCGAGCGGGATGTCCTGGAAGAGGACCTCCATGTCGGCGGCCGAGTCGATGGCGACGCCGCAGTGCCCGACCTCGCCGAGGGAGCGCGGGTCGTCGGAGTCGCGGCCCATGAGCGTCGGCATGTCGAAGGCGACGGAGAGCCCGCCGCCGCCGGCGGCCAGGATCATCTTGTAGCGCTCGTTGGTCTGCTGCGCGTTGCCGAACCCCGCGAACTGGCGGATGGTCCAGGTCCTGCCCCGGTACCCGGTCGGGTGGAGGCCGCGGGTGAACGGGTACTCGCCCGGCCACCCGATCCGCTCGAAGCCCTCGTACGTGTCCCCGGGCCGGGGCCCGTAGACCGGCTCGACCGGGTCACCCGAGAGGGTGGTGAAGTCGGCGTCCCGCTTACGGGCGGAGTCGTACCGGGCCTGCCAGCGGCGGCGGCCCTCCGCGATGGCGTCAGCGTCCATGCTTCCCATGGAGGCCAATTTACTAGGACGTCCTAGTAAAAGTCGATGGCAAACCGCTCACACCTCGCAGGGGTGTGAGCGGCGGGGGTCAGGCCCGGGCGAGCTTCGTGCCGTCGTCGGCGACCTTGGCGTCCAGCTCCGCGGAGACCTTGCGCTCCACGAAGAACGCGGCCGTCGGGATGGTGCCCGCGATGAGCACCCACAGCTGCTTGCCCACCGGCCACTTCGCCTTGGACCCGAGGTCGAAGGCGAAGACCAGGTAGATGACGTAGAGCCAGCCGTGCGCGATGGCGATGACGCGCGTGGCGTCCGCCGCGCCGTCGATACCGAGCGCGTACTTGGCGATCATGCCGAGACACAGGAGGACCAGGAGCACACCGGTCACGTAGGCCATGACGCGGTAGCGGGTCAGCACGCTCTTCTTCATGGGAGGAGCCTAACTGCCCGATTTGCGCGATCTTCAGCCGGGCCCGCTCACGCCTCGTCGAAGTCGTGCGCCGCCACCCGCAGGGGCCGCAGCATCGCGAAGATCTCGCCGCACTCCTCCGCGTCGTAGACGCCGAGCCCGAAGTCCATCGCCATCAGGTCGCGCGTCGCCGCCTCGACGACCTCGCGGCCCTTGCCGGTGATGGTGGCCAGCGTGCCGCGGCCGTCGTTGGGGTTCGGGCGCTTGGCGACGAGGCCCGAGCGCACCAGCCGGTCGACCGTGTTGGTCACGGAGGTGGGGTGCACCATGAGCCGCTCGCCGATCTTCGACATGGGCAGCTCGCCCTCCTTGGAGAAGGTGAGCAGCACCAGTGCCTCGTAGCGCGCGAAGGTCAGTCCGTACGGCTTGACGACGGCGTCGACCTCGCCCAGCAGGATCTGGTGGGCGCGCATGATCGAGGTGATCGCACCCATCGAGGGCACGGATCCCCAGCGCTGCTTCCACAGTTCGTCGGCGCGGGCGATGGGATCGAAGGCAAGGCTGAGCGGCTTCGGCACGCACCCGACCTTACCGGCCGGTCACATGCCGGTCAGCTCCGTCTCGCCCTTTGGCCGCCCGGCCCCGGTCAGCCCTGGGCGAGGTGGCGTTCCACGGTGGCCGGCTTGGACGTCAGGCCGTCGGTGACGCCGGGCCGGATGTCCGCCTTGAGCACCAGCGACACCCGGGGCGCCCGCGCCTCGACGGCCGCCACGGCGCGCTTGACGACGTCCATGACCTCGTCCCACTCGCCCTCGACGGAGGTGAACATCGCGTCGGTGCGGTTCGGCAGACCCGAGTCGCGGACGACGCGGACCGCGTCGGCCACGTACTCCCCCACGTCCTCGCCGACCCCGAGCGGGGTCACGGAGAAGGCGACGATCATGCGTTCACGATCCCTTCCTGGCGGGCGCGGGCGGCGATGGCCTGGTCGACGGCGCTCTCGGCCTCGCGCTTGAGCTTGCGCTCGGCGAAGAAGCCGCCGGTGGGCAGGACGGAGAGGACGAAGTACAGGGCGGCCCGGCCCAGCGGCCACTTCGCGCGGTTCCAGGCGTCCAGCCAGAAGATCACGTAGAGCACGAAGAGGATGCCGTGCACCATGCCCATGACCGGCACCGCGTTGAAGTCGGTCGTGCGCTTCAGCACCGAGCAGACGATGAGCAGCAGGAACGAGACGGCCTCGGGCGCGGAGACCAGGCGGAGGCGTCGGAGGGCGGAGGCGGTCTTGATGTCCACGGGTCACCTTCGGCAGGAGCGGCGGGCGGGCGGTGGTGCGGGCGACGATCTTGTGAACGCACGCACAAGCGTTGCTCATTGTGGCACCGCTCCTCGCGGGCCCTGTCGGCGGGCTCCCCGGGCCGGTTACCTTCGAGGCGTGGCAACGTTCCGGCTGCAGGGCAGCAAGATGCTCGCCGTCGACATGACGGGTGACGGCGTCAAGGCGAAGAACGGGTCGATGGTCGCGTACGACGGCCGGATGACGTTCAAAAAGCTGAGCGGTGGGGGTGAGGGGATACGCGGGATGGTGACGCGCCGCATCACCGGCGAGCAGATGGTGGTGATGGAGGTGACGGGCCAGGGCACCTGCTGGTTCGCCGACCGGGCCAGTGAGATCAACCTGGTCGAGCTGCGCGGCGACAAGCTCTACGTGGAGTCGGGCAACCTGCTCTGCACGGCCGCCGGGCTGCGCACGGGCACCACCTTCACCGGGGTGCGCGGCGCCTCGCAGGGCAACGGCCTGTTCACCACGACCGTCGAGGGGCACGGCCAGGTCGCGATCATGAGCGACGGCCCAGCGGTGGTGCTCCGCGTCAGCCGCGACTACCCGCTGACCGTCGACCCGGGCGCGTACGTCGCGCACCAGGGGAACCTGCACCAGACGTTCCAGTCCGGTGTCACCTTCCGTACGTTCCTGGGGGAGGGCGGCGGCGAGGCGTTCCAGATCCGGTTCGAGGGCGACGGGCTCGTCTACGTCCAGCCCAGTGAGCGCACCACGATCGCGGGGGATGTGTGAGATGCCCTTCCGTGAGATCAACTCGAAGATGATCGAGGCGACCGTCCTGCCCGGGCAGCGGCTCTACAGCCAGCGCGGCGCGATGCTCGCGTACAAGGGGGACGTCTCCTTCACGCCCAACGTCCAGGGCGGGCAGGGCGGTGTGATGTCCATGCTGGGCCGGCGGGTGGCGAACGAGGCGACGCCGCTGATGACCGTCGAGGGCAGCGGGACGGTGCTGTTCGGGCACGGCGGCCACCACGTGCAGGTGATCACGCTCTCCGGCGACACGCTGTACGTGGAGGCCGACCGGCTGCTCGCGTTCGACGGGTCGTTGCAGCAGGGCACGATGTTCCTGGGCGCGCAGGGTGGCGTCATGGGCATGGTGCGCGGACAGGTCACCGGCCAGGGGCTGTTCACCACGACGCTCAAGGGGCAGGGGTCGGTGGCGGTGATGGCGCACGGCGGCGTCATCGAGGTCCCGATCACCCCGGGCCGGTCCGTCCACGTCGACCCGCAGGCCTACGTCGCCCACCACGGGGACGTGCGCAACAAGCTGTCCACGGCGCTGGGCTGGCGGGACATGGTGGGCCGCGGCAGCGGCGAGGCGTTCCAGCTGGAGCTGAGCGGGAGCGGCGCGGTGTACGTCCAGGCCTCGGAGGAGAAGCTGTGACAACCGGACCGGTAGTGCACGACCCGGCGACCCTGCCCGTCGACGACAACGTCAACAACTACACCTTCTGCGTGGAACTCAAGGGCAGCCAGTGGTTCCTGCAGAAGGGCAAGATGATCGCCTACTACGGGCGGATGGAGTTCAACGGCATCGGGCACGGGCGGCTCGACCGGCTCGTGCGCACCTCGTTCCATTCGCCGCTGCACGCGAGCGACTGGGTGGTGGCGGAGGGCAGCGGCAAGATGCTCCTCGCGGACCGGGCCTTCGATGTGAACTCCTACGACCTGGATGACGGCAATCTGACCATCCGTGCCGGGAATCTGCTCGCTTTTCAGCCAACTCTCGCACTGAAGCAATCGATCGTGCCGGGCTTCCTCACGCTCATTGGCACCGGCAAATTCGTCGCCGCGTCGAACGGTCCTGTCGTCTTCATGGAACCGCCCGTGCGCGTAGATCCACAGGCGCTCGTCGGCTGGGCGGACTGCCCCTCGCCGTGCCACCACTACGACCACGGGTACCTGACCGGCGTGATCGGCGGTCTACGTGCGATGACGGGCGTCGGCGGGGTCTCCGGCGAGGAGCATCAGTTCGAGTTCGTGGGCGCGGGGACGGTCCTGCTGCAGTCCAGCGAGGCGCTGCTGCCCGAGCGCCCAACGGGTGAGGTGGCGCACCAGGCGGGCGTCCCCGGGGGCGGGCCGGGCGCGGGCCAGGGTCAGCCGTCCGCACCGCGTCTTCCCGGACAGCTCGGAGACCTCCAGCGTCGCTTCGGGCTGTGAGCGGTAGTCTGCGGAGTGTGACGTCGAACGCGTGACCCCTTTCCGTGCGGTACGCCACGACCGGGGGGTGTGAGGCGTCACAGCCCTCACATTCGTTCGCCTTTCAACTTCTTAGGTAGAATCGATTTCATGGAGACCGAAACGGCCACGCAGTGGCTGACCGACGAGGAACAGTGCGCCTGGCGCACCCACCTGGAGGTCAACAGGCTGCTGAACTACCAGTTGGAGAAGGATCTCCAGCCCTTCGGCCTGACGATGAACGACTACGAGATCCTGGTGAACCTCTCCGAGGCCGAGGAGCTGCGGATGCGGATGAGCGATCTGGCCGCGGCGACCCTGCAGTCCAAGAGCCGGCTCTCGCACCAGATCACCCGCATGGAGAACGCGGGCCTGGTGCGCCGCGAGAACTGCGAGTCGGACCGGCGCGGCCTCTACACCGTGCTCACCGACTTCGGTCTGGAGACCATGCAGAAGGTCGCCCCGCACCATGTGGCGTCCGTGCGGCAGCACTTCGTCGATCTCGTCCCGCCGGGCGACCTGGGCCACCTGCACCGGGCGCTCACACCCATCGCCGACCACCTGCGTTCGCAGCGCGGCAAACCGTGACACCTGCGAATCCCGACGGTCACGGAGGGCCCCTGGCTTCCTCCGTGGCCCGTTTCCTCCGACCGATTCTCCCCTACTGACTCAGACGCGGTCCGCGTCCGGGTCCGCGGGCAGTCCGAGCGCGAAGAGGGCTCCGCCGCCGGGCGCGGCGCGCACCGTCAGGGTGCCGCCGTGCCGCGCGGCCACGTCCCGGGCGATGGCGAGGCCGAGACCGGCCCCGCCGCCGTCCCGGGAGCGTGCGTCGTCGAGCCGCACGAACCGTTCGAAGATCCGCTCCCGTTCGCTCTCCGGTACGCCGTCCCCGTCGTCGGCGACGGTCAGGAGCACCCGCTCCCCCTCGGTGGCCACCGCCACCCGAACGCCGGTACGGGCGTGCCGCTGCGCGTTGTCCACCAGATTGCCGAGCACCCGCGCCAGCTGGCCCCGGGAGCCGCTCACCGGGGCGCTCCCCCGGACCTCCACGGCGACCGGGTGGCGGTCCCCGGTCCGTTGCGAGAGCTCCTCGCGGACCAGCGCGGCGAGGTCGACGCGGGCGCGGCCGGGCCGCTCCCCGGCGTCGAGCCGGGCGAGCAGCAGCAGATCGGCCGCCAGCTCCTGGAGCCGTACGGTGTCCTCGACGGCGCCGCTCACATCGAGCAACTCCGGGTGCGCCGCGCCCACTTCGAGCTGGGTGCGCAGGCTCGCGATCGGGCTGCGCAGCTCGTGCGAGGCGTCCGCGACGAACCGGCGCTGGCGCTCGACGGAGGCCTCCAGCGCGGCGAGGGTCTCGTTCGTCGTCCGTGCGAGGCGCGCCACCTCGTCATGGGTCCGGGGCTCGGGCACCCGGCGCGCCAGGTCCTGGGAGGCGGTGATCGCGGCCATCTCGGCGCGGATGCCCTCGACGGGCCGCAGCGCGCGCCGCGTGACCAGCCAGGTGACCGTCCCCACCACCACGAGCAGGAGCGGGAAGCCGATGAGCATGGCGGTCAGCGCCGTGGAGACGGCGCCCTGTTCGGCCGAGCGGGGGCTGCCCGCGTACACGGTCAGCTCGCCGTACGCGGTGTCCTCCACCTCCAGCGCGGCGAACCGGTAGTCGGCGCTGTCCTCCTCGATCGTCGCGCTGCCGTCGCTGTGCTCGACCGTGTCGGCGACCTTGCCTCGGGCAGCCCCGTCGTCGTCCCTGTCCTCGGCCGCAGCCGGGACCGGCTCGACCGCGCTCGTGCCGGTCCCGCTGATCCGGCGCAGGTCGTCGGTGGCGGCCAGCAGCCTGCCGTCCTCGTCGACGACCTGCACCGGCTGGTCGTCGTCGTCCAGGTCCAGGGCGTCGGGCGCGGTCCCGGTGGCCAGGGAGGTGGCGACACGGCGCGCGGCCGAGTCGGCGGCGCTGTCCGCCCGCCCCGTGAGGTCGGTGCGCAGGGCGAGCAGCACGGCGGTTCCGGCCGCGACCAGGGCGACCGCGACGACGAGGGTGGCGGCCAGCGCCGCGCGGGCCCGCACCGAGCCGAAGGCCCGCCTCACCGGGGGGCCTCCAGGCGGTAACCGGCGCCGCGCACGGTCCGGATGAGGGAGGCGTCGAGCTTGCGGCGCAGGGCGCTGACGTACACCTCGACGATGTTCGGATCGCCCTCGTAGGCGAAGTCCCAGACGTGCTCCAGGATGTCGCCCTTGGACACGACCTCCCCGGCGCGCAGCACGAGCTGCTCCAGGACCGAGAACTCCTTGGCGGTCAGTGCGATCTCACCGTGCCCGGCGCGGGTGACCCGGCGGGCCGCGGTGTCCACCTCGTAGGGGCCGACGGTGTGCAGGGGCGAGGCGCTGCCCGCGCTGCCCCGGCGGCGCAGCAGCGCCTTCACCCGGGCGACGAGGACCACGTACGAGAAGGGTTTCGTCAGGTAGTCGTCGGCGCCGGTGTCGAGCCCCTCGGCCTCGTCGTACTCGCCGTCCTTCGCGGTGAGCATCAGGATCGGCACGTCGTGGCCCGCGGCGCGCAGGGCGGCGCAGACGCGGTAGCCGTTCAGGCCGGGCAGCATGATGTCGAGGACGACCAGGTCGTACGTGCCCTCGCCGGCGCGGTGCAGTCCCTCCAGGCCGTCGTGGACCACGTCCACGGCGTAACCCTCGGCGGTGAGCCCCTTGGCCAGCGACAGGGCGAGCCGCTTTTCGTCCTCGACGATCAACAAGCGCATAGCAAGAGGGTGGCAGGTCGAAGCTGAAGAGTCCTTCAGGCTTCTTCAGCGGGGCTTCAGGGTCGCTCGGGCAGGTTGGTCCCCGTCGCAAGAACACGACCGGAGCACTCCTTCGGACGACGAACTGGAGAACCTCATGAAGCGCCGTACGACCGCCATCGCCGCCGTCGCCGCCGTCGCCGTGCTGGGCGCGGGCACCGCCACCACGGTGGCGGTCGCCGAGGACGGCCCCTCGTCGGGCCCGCGGTCGAGTGTGCGGGTCAAGGACGACGGTGTCAGCGACGCGCAGGAGAACGCGAACGAGGCGAAGGGCGCGAAGGTGAAGGCCGGGGACGCGATCGCCGCCGCCCTGAAGCACACCCCGGGCACCGCGGCCGGCGCCGACCTCGACTCCGACGACGGCCGCCTGGTCTGGGAGGTCGACGTCATCGGCGCCGGCAACACGTGGCACGACGTCGACGTCGATCCCGGTACGGGGAAGGTGCTCGGCTCGCACACGGAGAAGGACGACGACGGGGACGCGGCGCGGGTCGCCGCCGCGCTGAAGGGTGCGTCGGTGTCCGCCGAGGACGCGGCGCGGGCTGCCGCCGGAAAGGGCGTGGTGACCTCGGTCGACGCGGATGACGACGGGGTCGTCAAGGCGTGGGAGACCGAGACGACCGCGGCGAACGGGAAGCAGCAGGACTGGCGGGTCGACTTCCGGTCGGGCGCGGTGTCCGTGGACCGGTCCGTTGATGGCGACGGCGACGACGACTGAGGTTTCTTCCGGCGCGGGTCACGGGGCTCTGCCCCGGACCCCGCTGCCTCTCGTCCGACGGCGGGGCTCGTTTTGCCGGGCTCCGCTCCTCGCCGTGCCGCACGAACTGCCCGCGTTCACCGCGGTGTTGACCCAGGCGCCCGCCTGCGCGCGCAGGCCCGGGCCGACC
Source organism: Streptomyces sp. NPDC006552 (assembly GCF_040611655.1). NCBI lineage: Bacteria > Bacillati > Actinomycetota > Actinomycetes > Kitasatosporales > Streptomycetaceae > Streptomyces > Streptomyces sp. NPDC006552. Next base: position 15,574 of record NZ_JBEXOS010000060.1, on the reverse strand, counting down.
GCCTCGTCCGCGATGAGGTAGGCCGTCGTCAAGGCCGGGGCGACGAACAGGCCCACACACGCCACCGCCCCAGCAGCAGGGACAGGGAGACGGTCCCGTACGACAGCCGGCCGATCAGGGCGGCGCGGGCGCCCGCCCGCTCAGTTCCCGGTGAGGCCCTCCACCAGTTCGTCCGCGGCCCGGTAGGGGTCGAGCTCGCCCGCCACGATCCGCTCGGCCAGCGCGCCGAGCCGGCGGTCGCCGGACAGGTCGCCGATCCGCTCGCGCAGCGCGGTCACCGCGATCGTCTCGACCTCGCGGGCGGCGCGGGCGGCCCGGCGCTCGCCCAGCACCCCGCGCTCCTCCATCCACGCACGGTGCTTCTCCAGCGCCTCCACGACCTCGTCGACGCCCTCGCCGCGCGCCGCGACGGTCTTCACGATCGGCGGGCGCCAGTCGCCGGGCCCCCGCGCCTCACCGAGGCCGAGCATGTGGTTCAGCTCGCGTGCGGTGGCGTCGGCGCCGTCCCGGTCGGCCTTGTTGACCACGTACACGTCGCCGATCTCCAGGATTCCGGCCTTGGCCGCCTGGATGCCGTCGCCCATGCCGGGGGCGAGCAGCACGACGCTGGTGTCGGCCTGGGAGGCGATCTCCACCTCGGACTGGCCGACACCCACGGTCTCGACCAGAACGATGTCGCAACCGGCCGCGTCCAGGACCCGGATCGCCTGGGGCGCGGCCCAGGCGAGGCCGCCGAGGTGGCCGCGGGTGGCCATCGAGCGGATGTAGACGCCCGGGTCGGAGGCGTGGTCCGACATCCGCACCCGGTCGCCCAGCAGGGCGCCCCCGCTGAACGGCGAGGACGGGTCGACGGCCAGCACCCCGACCCGCTTCCCGGCCCGCCGGTACGCGCTGACCAGCGCCGACGTGGAGGTGGACTTGCCGACGCCGGGCGACCCGGTGAGCCCGACCACGTACGCGTTGCCGGTCAGCGGCGCGAGCGCGGCCATGACCTCGCGCAGCTGCGGGGACGCCCCCTCCACCAGGGAGATCAGCCGGGCCACGGCGCGCGGCCTGCCCTCTCTCGCCTGGGCGACCAGCGTGGGGACGTCCTGCATCACAGCTCCGTTCGCTTCAAACCCGTACCGACGACATGGGTCACGCCTTGGGTACCCGCAGCACCAGCGCGTCACCCTGGCCACCGCCACCGCACAGGGCGGCCGCGCCGACGCCGCCGCCGCGCCGCTTCAGCTCCAGGGCGAGGTGGAGCACGATCCGGGCGCCGGACATCCCGATCGGGTGGCCGAGGGCGATCGCGCCGCCGTTGACGTTCACCTTCTCCGCGGAGACGCCGAGGTCCTTCATCGACTGCACCGCGACGGCCGCGAACGCCTCGTTGATCTCGATGAGGTCGAGATCGGCGACCTCCAGGCCCTCCTTCTTCAGGGCGTGGCGGATCGCGTTCGAGGGCTGGGACTGCAGCGAGTTGTCCGGGCCCGCCACGTTCCCGTGCGCGCCGATCTCGGCGATCCACTCCAGGCCGAGCTGCTCCGCCCTGGCCTTGCTCATGACGACCACGGCGGCGGCGCCGTCGGAGATCTGCGAGGAGGTGCCGGCGGTGATCGTGCCGTCCTTGGCGAAGGCGGGGCGCAGCTTGCCGAGCGACTCCGCGGTCGTCTCGGCGCGGATGCCCTCGTCCTTGCTGAACAGGACCGGCTCGCCCTTGCGCTGCGGGATCTCCACCGGGGTGATCTCGGCCTCGTACAGGCCGTTCTTCTGCGCGGCGGCGGCCCGCTGGTGGGAGCGGGCGCCGACCTCGTCCTGCTCGGGCCGGGCGATGCCCAGGCGGGTGTTGTGCTTCTCCGTCGAGGCGCCCATCGGGATGGACTCGAAGGAGTCCGTCAGGCCGTCGTACGCCATCGCGTCGAGCATCTCGACGGCGCCGTACTTGTAGCCCTCGCGGGACTTCGGGAGCAGGTGCGGGGCGTTGGTCATGGACTCCTGGCCGCCGGCGACCACGATGTCGAACTCGCCGGCGCGGATCAGCTGGTCGGCGAGGGCGATCGCGTCGAGGCCCGAGAGGCAGACCTTGTTGATCGTCAGCGCCGGCACGTTCATCGGGATGCCCGCCTTGACGGCGGCCTGGCGCGCCGGGATCTGCCCCGCCCCGGCCGTCAGCACCTGACCCATGATCACGTACTGCACCTGGTCGCCACCGATACCCGCACGGTCGAGGGCGGCCTTGATCGCGAATCCGCCGAGATCGGCCCCGGAGAAGGACTTGAGCGAGCCGAGCAGGCGGCCCATGGGCGTCCGCGCGCCCGCGACGATCACTGAGGTGGTACCGGTCGTTCCAGACATGAGGCACGGCCCCTTGAGGGAGGAGGAGTGAACGAGGGTTTACCCGAATGTACTGAGCGGTACGCCGCACGTCATCGCCCGGCCGGTGTGATCGCGCGCACGTTGCGTAACCACCGCGGACCGCGCTGCACTTACAGCATGCTGACGCGAATCGACCACATCGGGATCGCCTGTCACGACCTCGACGCGACCGTCGAGTTCTACCGGGCCACGTACGGCTTCGAGGTGTTCCACACCGAGGTCAACGAGGAGCAGGGCGTGCGCGAGGCCATGCTCAAGATCAACGAGACGAGCGACGGGGGCGCCTCCTACCTCCAGCTGCTCGAACCCACCCGCGAGGACTCCGCGGTGGGCAAGTGGCTGGCCAAGAACGGTGAGGGGGTGCACCACATCGCCTTCGGCACGGCGGACGTCGACGCGGACGCCGCGGACATCCGCGGCAAGGGCGTACGCGTGCTGTACGACGAGCCGCGACGGGGTTCGATGGGGTCGCGCATCACGTTCCTGCACCCCAAGGACTGCCACGGTGTACTGACCGAACTCGTCACCGCCGCCCCTCAGGAGACGGCGGAGCACTGACCTCCACATACTTGGGCCGGTAGGGTTAAGGGGCGGCTGTCGCGTGCAAGCGGGACGACGGGGCAGCCGCGGGCCGGGGTCCGGGTATCGGGGGACGAGGGTCGGGGCGGTTCGGGCTGCGCGCAAGCAAGCCCGGGGCGCCGCCGTTCTCGATCTGACACCATTCCCCGGGAGCCCCCGTCCGGCGGACGGAGGGGGCTCGTAAGGAAGTACTTGCGACCAGGGGACGGATGGGACCGCGCAGTGCGGGGCTACGAGAGCCAGGACGGCCTAAGGCCGGCTGAGACCGACCATCTCTCGCGGTTCGAAGCCGAGATGGACCGGCTGAAGACCGAGCGGGAGAAGGCCGTCCAGCACGCCGAGGACCTGGGATACCAGGTCGAGGTGTTGCGCGCCAAGTTGCACGAGGCGCGGCGCAGCCTCGCGACCCGGCCCGCCTATGACGGGGCGGACATCGGCTACCAGGCCGAGCAGTTGCTCCGTACTGCCCAGATCCAGGCCGAGCAGCTGCGCGCCGACGCGGAGCGGGAGCTGCGCGAGGCCCGGGCGCAGACCCAGCGCATCCTCCAGGAGCACGCCGAACAGCAGTCCCGGTTGCAGGCCGAGCTGCACGCGGAGGCGGTCAGCCGGCGCCAGCAGCTCGACCAGGAGCTGGCCGAGCGCCGCCGCACGGTCGAGACCCACGTCAACGAGAACGTGCAGTGGGCCGAGCAGCTGCGCTCGCGCACCGAGCAGCAGGCCCGCCGGCTGCTCGACGAGTCGCGCACCGAGGCCGACCAGGCGCTGGCCGCCGCCCGCGCGGAGGCCGAGCGGGTCGCGGCGGAGGCCCGCCGCAGGCTGACCGACGAGGCGGAGAACGCGAGCGCCCAGGCGCAGGCGATCCTGGCCCGCGCCCGCCAGGACGCCGAGCGGCTGCTGGCCGCGGCGTCCACGCAGGCCCAGGAGGCCACCGACCACGCCGAGCAGCTGCGCACGTCGACGACGGCCGAGTCCGACACCGCGCGCCGCCAGGCCGCCGAGCTGAGCCGCGCCGCCGAGCAGCGCATCAGCGAGGCCGACACCGCGCTGCGCGAGGCCCGCGCCGAGGCCGACAAGGTGCTGAGCGAGGCCAGGGAGGCCGCCGCCAAGCAGCTGGCGAGCGCCGAGTCGACCAACGAGCAGCGCACGCGCACGGCCAAGGAGCAGGTGGCCCGCCTCGTCGGGGAGGCGACCAAGGAGGCCGAGGCCACCCGGTCCGAGGCCGAGCAGCTCGTCGCCACCGCGCGCGCCGAGGCCGAGCAGCTGATCGCGGAGGCCAAGGAGAAGGCCCGCGCGGCGACGGCCGAGGAGACCGCGGGCGAGCTGGCGAAGGCCGCCCGTACCGCCGAGGACGTCCTCAACAAGGCGTCCGAGGAAGCGAAGTCGACGACCAAGGCCGCCACCGAGGAGGCCGAGCGGATCCGCGCCGAGGCCGAGGCCGCCGCGGACCGGCTGCGCGCCGAGGCGCACGACATCGCGGAGCAGCTCAAGGGCACCGCGAAGGACGACACCAAGGAGTACCGCGCCAAGACCGTCGAGCTCCAGGAGGAGGCACGGCGGCTGCGCGGCGAGGCCGAGCAGCTGCGCGCCGAGGCGGTCGAGGAGGGCGAGCGGATCCGGGCCGAGGCCCGCCGCGAGGCCGTCCAGCAGATCGAGGAGTCGGCCAGGACGGCCGAGGAGCTGCTGGCCAAGGCGCGCGCGGACGGCGACGAGCTGCGCGGCGCGGCGACCGCCGAGAGCGAGCGGGTGCGCACCGAGGCCATCGAGCGGGCCACGGCGCTGCGCACGCAGGCCGAGGAGACGCTGGAGCGCACGCGCGCGGAGGCCGAGCGGCAGCGCACCGAGGCCGAGGAGCAGGCGGAGACCACCCGCGCCGAGGCCGAGCGCACCGCGCAGGAGCTGAAGGACGAGACCGAGCGTGCCATAGCGGCCCGCCAGGACGAGGCGGCCGCGGAGCTGACCCGGCTGCACACGGAGGCCGAGGAGCGGCTGACCGCGGCCGAGACGGCGCTGACCGACGCGCGCGCCGAGGCCGAGCGGCTGCGCAAGGAAGCGGCCGACGAGGGCGAGCGGCTGCGGACCGAGGCGGCCGAGCGTGTACGCACGGTGCAGGCGCAGGCCGAGACGGAGGCCGAGCGGCTGCGCACGGAGGCCGCGGCGGACGCCTCGACGGCCCGTGCGGAGGCGGAGAACCTCGCGGTGCGGCTGCGTTCCGAGGCCGCCGCCGAGGCGGAGCGGCTCAAGACGGAGGCGCAGGAGTCCGCCGACCGCATCCGCTCCGAGGCACAGAACGCGGCGGAGCGCATCGCCACGGAGGCCGCCGAGACGCTGGCCGCCGCCCAGGAGGAGGCCGCCCGCCGGCGCCGCGAGGCCGAGGAGACGCTCGGCAGCGCGCGCCAGGAGGCCGACCAGGAGCGCGAGCGGGCCCGCGAGCAGAGCGAGGAGCTGCTCGCGGTGGCCCGGGCCCGGGTCGAGGAGGCGCAGGCCGAGGCCGCACGCCTCGTCGAGGAGGCGGACCGGCGGGCCACCGAGATGGTGGCGAGCGCCGAGCAGACCGCCCAGCAGGTCCGCGACTCCGTGGCCGGGCTCCAGGAGCAGGCGCAGGAGGAGATCACCGGGCTGCGCAGCGCCGCCGAGCACGCGGCGGAGCGCACGCGCCAGGAGGCACAGGAGGAGGCCGACCGGGTCCGCTCCGACGCCTACGCGGAGCGCGAGCGCGCCACCGAGGACGCCACCCGGGTCCGCGGCGAGGCGAGCGCCGAGGCGGAGGCCGCCAAGGCCCTCGCGGAGCGCACCGTGGCGGAGGCGATCGCGGAGGCGGAGCGGCTGCGTACGGAGGCCTCCGAGCACGCCCAGCGCGTGCGCACGGAGGTGTCGGACCTGCGGGCCGCCGCCGACCAGGACGCGTCCCGTACGCGGGCGGACGCCCGTGACGACGCGAACCGGATCAGGTCCGAGGCCGCCACGCAGGTGGACGCGCTGATCACGGAGGCCGCGGCCGAGGCCGAGCGGCTGACGACGGAGACGAACGCGGAGGCGGAGCGCGTGCGCGCCGAGTCGACCGCGAAGGCCGAGGAGCTGGTCGCCGCCGCGGCCGCCGAGGCCGAGCGGCTGCGCGCCGAATCGACGGCCGCAGCCGAGCAGTTGACCGAACAGACGCGGACCGAGGCCGAGCGGGTGCGCACCGAGGCCGTCGCGGGCGCCGAGAAGCTGATCGCGGACGCCACCGGGGACGCGGAGCGGCTGCGCGCCGAGGCCGCCGAGACGGTCGGCTCCGCGCAAGCGCACGCGGAGCGGATCCGCGGCGACGCCGAGCGGGTCGAGGCGGACGCGGCGGCCGAGGCCGAGCGCGTCACGTCGGCGGCGCGCGAGGAGGCCGAGCGCACCCTGGACGAGGCCCGCAAGGACGCCAACAAGCGACGTACGGAGGCGGCGGAGCAGGTCGACACCCTCATCACCGAGTCCACCGTCGAGGCGGACAAGCTGATGCGCGAGGCGCAGGAGGCGGCGCAGAAGGCGACCGCCGAGGCCGAGGCGCAGGCGGACCGGATGGTCGGCGCGGCCCGCAAGGAGGCCGACCGGCTCGTCTCCGAGGGCACCGTCGAGGGCAACTCGCGGGTGGAGAAGGCCCGTACGGACGCGGACGAGCTGCTGGTCGGGGCGCGCCGGGACGCGACGCAGATCCGCGAGCGGGCCGAGGAGCTGCGCGCGCGCATCACCAGCGAGATCGAGGAGCTGCACGAGCGGGCCCGGCGCGAGTCGGCGGAGACCATGAAGAACGCGGGCGAACGGTGCGACGCCCTGGTCAAGGCCGCGGAGGAGCAGCTCGCCGAGGCGCAGGCCAAGGCCAAGGAGCTGCTGAACGACGCGAATTCGGAGGCGAGCAAGGTCCGGATCGCGGCGGTGAAGAAGGCCGAGGGGCTGCTCAAGGAAGCCGAGCAGAAGAAGGCCGACCTCTCCCGCGAGGCGGAGAAGATCAAGGCGGACGCCGAGGCGGAGGCCACGGCGATGATCGACAAGGGCCGGCACGAGCTCGACGTCCTGGTCCGGCGCCGCAAGGACATCAATGCCGAGATCTCCCGTGTCCAGGACGTGCTGGAGGCGTTGGAGTCTTTCGAGACGCCGGCCGGCAACGGGGGCAAGGACAGTGGCGTCAAGGCGGGCGCGACGGCGGGCGCCACCCGTTCGAGTGGCAAGGGGTCGGAGGGGTAGCCAGGAGGCCGATCGTCATGCTTCGCACGGACCTTCGACCCGGTCCCTGGCAAGCCCTCCGCCGTTACGCCACTCAAAAGGAGTGTCATTCTCCAGATCAAACCGGCATCCGCTCGATGACACGCCGCTTCGGCCCCTAGGATTCCCTCTATCACCTCACCGGTCTCATTCGACAGGAACCCCATGAGCGACACTTCCCCCTACGGCTTCGAGCTTGTGCGGCGTGGGTACGACCGCGCTCAGGTGGACGAACGCATCTCGAAGCTCGTCTCCGACCGTGACAGCGCTCTGGCCCGAATCACTGCTCTGGAAAAGCGCATCGAGGAACTCCACCTCGAGACGCAGAACGCGCAGGCGCAGGTGAACGACGCGGAGCCGTCGTACGCCGGCCTGGGCGCGCGCGTCGAGAAGATCCTCCGCCTCGCCGAGGAGGAGGCGAAGGACCTGCGCGAGGAGGCCCGCCGGGCCGCCGAGCAGCACCGTGAGCTCGCCGAGTCCGCGGCCCAGCAGGTGCGCAACGACGCGGAGTCGTTCGCCGCCGAGCGCAAGTCCAAGGCCGAGGACGAGGGCGTCCGGATCGTCGAGAAGGCCAAGGGCGAGGCGACCTCGCTGCGCAGCGAGGCGCAGAAGGACGCGCAGCAGAAGCGCGAGGAGGCGGACGCCCTCTTCGAGGAGACCCGCGCCAAGGCCGCGCAGGCCGCCGCCGACTTCGAGACCAATCTGGCCAAGCGCCGCGAGCAGTCCGAGCGTGACCTGGCCTCCCGTCAGGCCAAGGCCGAGAAGCGGCTCGCGGAGATCGAGCACCGGGCCGAGCAGCTGCGCCTGGAGGCCGAGAAGCTGCGCACCGACGCCGAGCGCCGGGCCCGTCAGACGGTGGAGACGGCGCAGCGCCAGGCCGAGGACATCGTGGCGGACGCCAACGCCAAGGCGGACCGTATCCGCAGCGAGTCGGAGCGCGAGCTCGCCGCCCTGACGAACCGTCGCGACTCGATCAACGCACAGCTGACGAACGTGCGCGAGATGCTGGCGACCCTCACGGGCGCCGCGGTCGCCGCGGCCGGTGCGCCGGCCGACGACGAGCCGGTCACGCGCGGGGTGCCCGCGCAGCAGTCCCGCTGACGTTCTCCGGCCTACAGGAGCCCCTTGCCCCATATCGGTGGCAGGGGGCTCCTGGCCGTTCTACGGTGACCGCATGATCGAGCTCGAGGGGCTGACCAAGCGGTACGGCGAGAAGATGGCCGTCAACAATCTGACCTTCTCCGTCCGGCCCGGCATCGTGACGGGGTTCCTGGGTCCGAACGGGGCGGGCAAGTCGACCACGATGCGGATGATGCTCGGCCTGGACAACCCGTCCGCCGGCACGGTCCGCATCGACGGCAAGCACTACGCACAGCTGAAGAACCCCCTGAAGTACATCGGGGCGCTGCTGGACGCCAAGGCGATGCACGGCGGCCGCAGCGCCTACAACCACCTGCTGTGTCTGGCGCAGTCCAACGGGATCCCGCGCAGCCGGGTCGGTGAGGTCCTGGACACCGTCGGCCTCACCGCGGTCGCCAAGAAGAAGGCCAAGGGGTTCTCGCTCGGCATGGGCCAGCGGCTCGGCATCGCGGGCGCGCTCCTCGGCGACCCGCAGATCCTGATGTTCGACGAGCCGGTGAACGGTCTCGACCCCGAGGGCATCCACTGGATCCGCAACCTGATGAAGTCCCTCGCGACCGCCGGCCGTACGGTCTTCGTCTCCTCGCACCTCATGAGCGAGATGGCACTCACCGCCGACCACCTCGTCGTCATCGGCCAGGGCCGGCTCCTCGCCGACACCTCCATGGCGGACTTCATCCGGGAGAACTCCCGCAGCTTCGTGCGGCTGCGCTCGCCGCAGCGCGAGCGGCTCCTCGATGTGCTGCACGAGGCGGGCATCACCGCCGTCGAGGCGGGGAACGGGGCGCTGGAGGTCGACGGCCACTCCGCCGAGGAGCTCGGTGAACTGGCCGCGGGCCACCAGCTCGTCCTGCACGAGCTGAGCCCCCAGCAGGCTTCGCTCGAGGAGGCGTTCATGCAGCTGACCGCCGAGTCGGTCGAGTACCACGCCCACTCGGGCCCCTCCTCCACCGCACCGCAGCCGCCGCAGCCGCAGCCGCCCGGTCAGGGCTGGGGCGGGAACTGGCAGCAGCGCGACAACCGGAAGGGGGCCTGAGATGGCCGCGGCCCAGGTCCTCCGCTCCGAGTGGACCAAGATCAAATCGGTGAACTCGACGGCGCTCACGCTCGGCCTCGCCGTGCTCGTCTCCGTCGGCCTCGGCATGCTGATCAGCGCCCTGTCCAAGAACGACTTCAAGAACCTCTCCACCGAGGACAAGCTCACCTTCGACCCGACCTTCACCGCATTCTCCGGTCTGACCCTCGGCCAGCTGGCGCTGGTCGTCTTCGGGGTCCTGGTGGTGGGGAGCGAGTACAGCACGGGCATGATCCGCACCTCGCTGGCGGCGGTCCCCCAGCGCGCCACGTTCCTCTTCTCCAAGGTCGCGGTCGCCTCGCTGCTCGCGCTCGTCATCGCGCTGGTCACGAGCTTCGCGGCGTTCTTCCTCGGCCAGCTGATGCTCGGCTCCCACTCGACCGACCTGGGCGCCCCGAACGTGCTGCGTGCGGTCCTGGGCGCCGCCGTCTACATGACGCTGATGGCGATGTTCGCCATGGGGGTCGCGGCGATCCTGCGCTCCCCCATGCTCTCGCTCGGCATCCTCATGCCGTTCCTCTTCCTGGTCTCGCCGATCCTCGGGAACGTCTCGGCGACGAAGAAGGTCGCCCAGTACTTCCCCGACCAGGCGGGGCTGAAGATCATGCAGGTGGTGACACCGCCGGACGACGACGCCCCGTACGGGCCCTACGGCGGGCTCGCGATCCTGCTGGTGTGGGTGGCGGTCGCGCTGCTCGTCGCTTACGTACTGTTGAAGAAGCGTGACGCCTGAGTCATCCCCCGAGGCCCCATCGGCCCCGCCCGCCTCTTTACCTACTCTTGGCCGGAACCGTCAGCGCCCGGATATCCTCCTAACCCTTACGGGGGCGTGTGCCCCGACGTCCTGAACCTTTCAGAACCTTCCGATGGGTGCGGAGAATGATCGAGGCAGTCGGCCTGACGAAGCGCTACGGCGCCAAGACGGCCGTGTACAACCTTTCCTTCCAGGTGCGGCCGGGGACCGTGACCGGCTTCCTCGGACCGAACGGTTCGGGCAAGTCGACGACGATGCGCATGATCCTCGGCCTGGACCAGCCGACCTCCGGACACGTGACGATCGGCGGCCACCCGTACAACAAGCTGCCGAACGCGCCGCGCCAGGTCGGCGCCCTGCTCGACGCCAAGGCGATGCACGGCGGGCGGGCCGCCCGCAGCCACCTGCTCTGCCTGGCCCAGCTGGCCGGAATCCCGGCCCGCCGTGTCGACGAGGTGCTCGGCGTCGTGGGCCTCCAGGAGGTCGCCAAGCGGCGCTCCAAGGGGTTCTCGCTCGGCATGGGCCAGCGCCTGGGCATCGCGGCCGCGCTCCTCGGCGACCCGCAGGTCCTCCTCTTCGACGAGCCGGTCAACGGCCTGGACCCCGAGGGCATCCTCTGGGTGCGGAACCTGATGAAGTCGCTCGCCGCCGAGGGCCGTACCGTCTTCGTCTCCTCCCACCTGATGAGCGAGATGGCGCTCACCGCCGAGCACCTGATCGTCATCGGCCGCGGGCAGCTGCTCGCCGACATGAGCGTCAAGGACTTCATCTCGCACAACTCGGCCGACTTCGCCCGGGTCCGCACCCCCGACGCGGAGCCGCAGCAGCGCGAGAAGCTGACCGCCGCGCTGACCGAGGCCGGCGGCCAGGTGCTGCCCGAGCAGGACGGCGCGCTGCGCGTCACCGGCCTGCCGCTGCCGCGGATCAGCGATCTGGCGCACGGCGCGGACGTGCGGCTGTGGGAGCTGTCGCCGCACCAGGCCTCGCTGGAGGAGGCGTACATGCGCATGACGCAGGGCGCCGTCGACTACCGCTCGACCACCGACCAGCTCGCCGGCTTCCAGCAGCCGCTGCCGCCGGGCGTGCTGCCGCCACAGCAGCTGCCGGTGGCCGGAGCGGGCCAGCCGGGCTGGTACGCCCCGCCGCCGCCCCAGGCGCAGCCGGCCGGCGCTCCCGTGCCGAACCCGTACGCGGCGCCCCCGGCGCCGGTCCCGGCCGCGCCGCAGCCGCCCGCCGCCGCAGCCCCGACCATGGACAAGGACGCCCGATGAGCACGCCGCCCACGCCCTACGCCGCTCCGCAGCAGCCCCCGGCGATGCCCGGCGGGCCGGCGGGTCCGGGCACGTACACCTCGCCGATCCCGGTGCGCCGGGCGCACCTGGGCGACGCGCTGGCCTCGGAGTGGACGAAGATCCGCTCGGTGCGCTCGACGATGTGGACGCTCGGCGTGATGATCGTGCTGATGGTCGGCATCGGCCTGGCCTCGGCGGCGGTCGTCGCCTCGTCCGACACCGCGCGGCCGCGCCCGGAGGAGGTGCTCGGCTTCGGCTTCTTCGGGGTCCTCCTCGGCACGATCTGCGTGATCACGCTCGGCGTCCTGACCATCGCCTCGGAGTACGGCACCGGCATGATCCGCACGACGATGACGGCCTGCTCCAGCCGCAGCCGGGTGCTGGCCGCCAAGGCCATCGTCTTCTTCGTGCTGGTCTTCGTGCTGACGACCGTCCTGGCCGCCCTGGTGGCCGTCCTCCAGATGGGCATCCTGGGCGTCGACACGCCGGGCGGCGCGCAGCTGTTCAAGGCGACCGTCGGCGTCGGCCTGTTCGTCGCGCTGCTCGGCCTGCTCGCGCTCGGCGTCGGCACGCTGGTGCGGCACTCGGCGGGCGCCGTCACGATCATGATCGGCGTCGTGCTGCTGCCGCTGGTCCTCGCCCTGTTCATGTTCTCGGACTCGCTCAAGGACCTCCAGCAGGCCCTGTTCGAGTACTCGATCCCCAGCCAGCTCGCGGTGCTCTACGACACCGCGGTGGCGGGCGGCACCTCGGGCCCGTCGGGCTGGGACCCGCTGTGGATCATGGGCGTGGCCACGGCGGTGGTGCTCGGCGGCGCCTTCTTCACGCTGAACAACCGCGACGTGTAGGCGCGTTCGCCCTCAGTAGCGCGGGGCGCCGCGGGACCGCTGCACCTTCGTGGTGCGGCGGTCCTTCGCGTTCCAGCACGCCTTGTGCCAGTGCCGCCGGTCGTCCACCCCGCCGTACTGCGGCCACGCCACGACGTGGGCGACCCCGGAGGGGATCTCCTGGTCGCATCCGGGGCAGCGGTACGTCTTGCCGGCCGCGCTCGCGCCCGCCACGTGGCGCAGGCACCACTCCTCGCCCTGCCAGCTCTCGGTGGACTGGAAGCCGCCGTAGCGCCGCCCCTCACCCGTGCTGCTGTCTGCGGGCGGTCCGCCGACCTTGGGACGGTTGCGACGCGGAGACACGGCTCACCTCACGGGCTGTGTGCAAGGGGTAGAAGTTCGACGTCCAGCGTACGCCGCGGCTCCAGGGGTACCCGCCGCACACCGCCACCGCGCCCTGTCAAGGCTTTCCGGACAATCTGCCAATCTTCCCGCCGAGCCGTGCCCTTGGCACTTGTCAGCCGTTGTTGCCTTCAGGGGGAGTGCCCGCGTCGGCGCCAAGGAAGGCAGAAGTGCGATGCGCGTAGGAACGTTTGTCCTGGCCGCCCAGTTCCCGGGGCAGGGCCAGGGGGAGGCGCTGCACCGGGCGGTGCGGTCGGCCGAGGTCGCCGAGGAGGCGGGCCTGGACGCGGTGTGGCTCGCCGAGCACCACTTCGTGCCGTACGGGACGTGCCCGTCGGCGATCACCCTGGCCGCGCTGCTGCTCGGCCGCACCCGCACGCTGCGGGTCGGCACCGCGGTGAGCGTGCTGCCGACGGCCCATCCGGTGGCCCTGGGCGAGCAGGCGGCCCTGCTGCACCTCACGTCCGGCGGGCGGTTCTCGCTCGGGGTGGGGCGCGGCGGCCCCTGGGTGGACCTGGAGGTCTTCGGCGCGGGTCTGGAGGCGTACGAGCGGGGCTTCCCCGACTCCCTCGACCTGCTGCTGCGCTGGCTGCGCGAGGCCCGCGTGGCGGCCGGGGGCGAGCGGTTCTCCTTCCGGGAGGTGCCGGTCGTGCCGCGTCCCGCGGAGGCGATCGGCGGGGGCGATCCGGCGGGACCGGAGGTCGTCGTCGCCTGTACGTCGCCCAAGAGCGTGCGGCTCGCCGCGGAGCGGGGGCTGGCGATGCTCCTCGGGATGCACATCGGGGACGAGGAGAAGGCGCAGATGGTGGCCGCGTGGCGGCGGTGCGCCCGGGAGGCCGGGGTGCCCGCGCGGGCGGTCGCCGCGGCGCCCCATGTCTCGGCCGGTGTCGCCCAGGTCGGCGACGGGCGCGGCGAGGCCCGGGAGACGCTGCTCAAGACGATGCCGGGGTGGCTGAAGCAGGGCCTGGAGGCCCATGTGACCGTGGACGGACGGGCGCGGGCGATGCGGGACCCGGTCGCGTACACCGAGCTGCTCTGCGGTCTGCATCCGGTCGGCACCCCGCAGGTGTGCGCGGACCGGCTCGCCGCGACCGCCGAGCGGACCGGCATCACGCGCTTCGCGCTCCTCGTGGAGGGTTCCGGCGACCTCGCCGCGACGGAGGAGAACGTGCGGCGGCTCGGTACCGAGGTGCTGCCGCGGCTCGGCTGATCCGCACCGGGTGCGGGGAGCCCGTGGGCCGCGCTGCCTGCCGTCCCGTACTGACGCACCTCCCGCGTACGGGACGGCGGGCATGGTGGTTCAGCCGTCAGCAGTCACGCAGTTCGGGCGACTGGTTGAGCAGCTGGTTGCGGGCCGAGGTGAAGCGGGCCAGCGTGCCGTCCACCGACGGGTCCTGCGGGAAGACCGCGACCCGGTGGCAGTTCTGGAACGCGAGCCGGACACCGAAGTGCCGCTGCAGCGCGCCGCGTATCGCGTCGCTCGCGAGCGCACGCAGCAGCTGTCCCCGTGCCTGCTCGTCCGGCGGCGGCGTCTGGTTGTCGGCGAACTCTCCGCCGTCGACCTTCAGCTGAGCCACCAGGGAGCTGACCATCTCCCACGCGTAAGGCAGGGAGGTCCGGACGCAGTCGACGAAATCCGCTTCGTCGACCTCGCCTCGCTCGGCCTGTTCCAACAGTGCCGGTGAGACGTCGAGCGACATGGGTTCTCCTCTCGCACCCCCGGGGAAGCGGGGGTTGACGGACAGTCCAGGAGCCCACGGGCGCGCCACGCTTGCGAACACGCAGCGTGCACGCGCCGCGACCTCCTGCTTCTACGGTATGCAACGCGACGGGACGGCAACAGGGCGTGCGGCGCTCGACTCGCACACAACCGGCCAATATCGAACGGGTGAGTTCCGCACCATATGGGGCGCGCCACGAGCGCCCGGGCGGGGCGCCGGTGGGCGGAGGGCGGGCGAATCGCGTGGACCGGCCGGCGTCGAGTAGCGTTGCCGACCATGCGTCTTGTCATCGCCCGCTGCTCCGTGGATTACGCGGGCAGGCTCACCGCCCACCTCCCCTCCGCCCCCCGTCTGATCCTCGTGAAGGCGGACGGCAGCGTCTCCATCCATGCGGACGACCGGGCCTACAAGCCCCTCAACTGGATGTCGCCCCCGTGCACCCTCAAAGAGGGCACCGGTGACGAGGCCGGTACGTGGACCGTCATCAACAAGGCGGGCGAGAAGCTCATCATCACGATGGAGGAGATCCTGCACGACTCCTCGCACGAGCTGGGGGTCGACCCGGGTCTCATCAAGGACGGCGTGGAAGCGCACCTGCAAGAGCTGCTCGCCGACCGCATCGACACGCTCGGCGAGGGCTACACGCTGATCCGCCGCGAGTACATGACGGCGATCGGCCCGGTCGACATCCTCTGCCGGGACGGCGAGGGGCAGACCGTCGCGGTGGAGATCAAGCGGCGCGGCGAGATCGACGGGGTCGAGCAACTGACGCGTTATCTGGAGCTGTTGAACCGCGACCCGCACCTCGCGCCGGTCCGCGGTGTCTTCGCCGCCCAGGAGATCAAGCCGCAGGCGCGGGTGCTCGCGACGGACCGCGGGATCGGCTGCGCCGTCCTGGACTACAACGCGCTGCGCGGCATCGAGGACGACAAGCTCCGCCTGTTCTGACCCCGACCCCGACCGACCCCGCCAGGGGCGCGTGGCGCCCGGACGCCCGTACACGACGAAGCCGGGGTCACACCGACCCCGCGAAGGGCGCGAGCGCCCGGACGCCCGGCCCCGACGAAGCCGGGGTCACGCCGACCCCGCCAGGGGCGCGGGGCCTTCCTGGTCGCCGCTCTCGTCTGAGCCGGCCGCGGGCGAGGGGCCGCCCACCACGGACCCGGCGCCGGGCGATGAGTTCCGCCGCGGTCGCC